>CAZUFJ010000001.1:0-5744 GCA_964619805.1 uncultured Candidatus Peribacteria bacterium
CACCGCATGGATAAACTTGATCGAAAAAATCAGAAGATCCTCTGCAACCTTTTCGTTGATGTCATTGAAATGCGAAGGATTGAATTACCGAGCAACAATAAGAGGAAAAAGAGGTGGAAGGTGCAGCCTATTGTCTGTTTCAGGTTCAACCCCGACAAGTTCCGAGACGCAAATACAAGGGTAGAATCCAAAGATGGCAACACAAAGCCAATAAGGGGTTCACTGAACCCCAAGAAAGACTTGAATGGTGGGTCAGGTGGGATTTGAACCCACGGCCAATTGCTTAAGAGGCAACTGCTCTACCGGACTGAGCTACTGACCCAAGTGCAATCTTGAATGCTTCGGAAGATAAGGAGCAACAGAGCTACTCGCCCCGATTCCCATAGAGGGGCTGACCAGGAGCCGCATAAACCTACCAAAAGAGGCCACTTTCTACAACACCTTACGCGGATGAGCAGCGTTGTTCTTTGGCGTGAGGATCGCGATGGGCAGACCCTGAAACCAGGCAAACATATCCTGGGTGATTGCACGCGGCAGATCGCGCCCGTGTAAAAGCGCCTGATGTTCTTCTTCCGTGATCTCTACTTTTGGAAAAACCGTGAGTACGTCTTTGAGTGGGAGCACGCGTGTCCATACTGCCTTGTCTGGTGCGATCGCATCGGTGACAGACCATGCACCAACACCGCTACGACGGAGTGACGAAAGGTACGCACCGAATTTTACGATCTGTCCGAGATCATGTGCGAGTGATCGAACATACGTTCCCGATCCACAGCGGATATCCAATGTGAGCTCCGGATACTCGAATGAGACAATGTCGCATTTGTGAACGAGCACTTCGCGCGGAGGAATGTCGACGTTCTTTCCCTGGCGCGCTTTGCGATACGCGCGCTCGCCACCGACATGCACTGCGGAATGCGCGGGTGGCACTTGCGAAATGCGACCCATGAAACGATCGGCGATGACATTCTGCAATTGCGAACGATCGGGCTCCGTCCATCCTGGCTTCGCGGTGACTTCTTCGATCACTCCTTCACGATCGTATGTCGAACTCACAGCACCGAAATGAATACCTGCTTCGTATTCTTTTGGAAGATCTTTAAAAAGCTCGATGACTTTGAGTGCCTTGGCACCGACCGCGAGGACGAGCAGCCCCGTCGCTGCGGGATCGAGCGTCCCCAAATGTCCGATATCTTTCTCGCCGAGCGTGCGTCGGACGATCGCAACAGCATCGTGGCTGGTGATGCCCGCTGGCTTATCGATGAGCAAAAATCCATGTCGCATGGGTTCCAGCGTAACAGAGGAATACAGAAAGCTGTACTCGATAAGAGTGCAGCGGTCTTAAGAGATGGTGGGATTACTTTTCTACGGAAACTTTTTCCATCGCATGCTTCTGAATAGTCCTCCAATCGAACGGGAAGCGGTGTGTTTCGATTGCGCGGACGAGCGCGGTGAATGCGTGCCAGACCGTCGGTTTTGAAAAGAGGAATGCGTTGCCGCTCTCCTGGACCGGATCATAGTTCTCAAGCCCGCGACTTTCTGGACAAACCGGGATCACGCCATAGGCGAGTGCGTTCTCCAGTTCCTCGTGGCCGTTCGGATCACGGAGAAAGAGCGCAATATCCGCGGCTGCGAACATTTTGCGTGTGGCGTCATCGGATGCCGGGACAATGGCGATCTTATGGGAGTGATCTTTCGCAAGCTTCGTGAAGAGTGATCCGAATTTTGCGGGGCCCTTGCCGACGATCAGGATCTCCACGGGGAGCGTTAGAAGTCCTGGAATCAATTCCTCCAGCAAGTCACCTCCAAGTTCCGTGGTCATGCCCGCAGGCAAACAGAGGAGCGCCCGCTTTGGCTCCGCCGGCCATCCGAATTCCCTCTGCAACGCAGTCTTATTTGCGACCTTTTGCTCCAAGGAACTCGCGCTATAACGGCGCGTGATCTTGGTGTCGTAGGAGGGCGAGAAGTTGGGTGTCATGGATATTGAACTATCCTCATATTATAGCCGAAATCAGCCCTTCGTTGAAGGGTGGATGTGTTGCGAGAATCAGAGACTATTGTTAAGTATTTTTCACATTTTAACCCTGTATTCCGGGACCCTCCTTCGCCCGAGGCTTCGACAGGCGCGACGCCACCCTAATCCTAATCCTAATCCTTTCCCCCGGGACGCGACGTCCCGTCTGCGGGTGTTTTGCCCTCCCCTTATCACCGCTGTACCATTCCCCCCATGAACGTTCAGCTCACGTGGGATCTGTTCATCATCGTCTTCTTCGCGATTGTTATCACGTATAGCTTCATCATCGGTCGCAAAGAGTCGGTGAAGATCATCGTCGCGACCTACATAGCAATCGTTGCGATTCAAGGGATAGGCAACGTGCTCGGGCGCGTGTTCGGCAAATCTGCTCCCCTCTTCGGCATGCTCGGGGTTTCGGTGGATCCCGCACTGCTTTCGATCACGAAGCTCGTCCTCTTTATCGCAATCATCATCGCAATCGCGATCCGCGCGGGGATCAAAGTGGAATATGAACATGAACCGGGGTTCCCGCTCCATGCGGCGCTGAGCGCGCTCTTCGGATTCACGACGGCGGGGCTCCTCGTCTCGACACTCCTGACCTATGTCGCGGGTGTTCCGCTCCTCGATACGAATCTGCCGAATGTTGCATCTCTCTCGCCTATCATTCAAGGGAGCCCCCTCATGCAGCTGTTGACCCTCAACCAAGACCTCTGGTTTTCGCTGCCGGCGCTGCTTCTCGTCGCTGCGGGACTCATCGGAAATAGAAAATAAAGGATCAAGGCGTCAAGCGGAATCCCGGCTCTAACTCACAGAAACATTGCACGAATGAGGAGCTCTGCATATAGAATACGGAAAATTCCACTTCTCCCTCTATGAACACTCTCCGTCGTCTCTGGGTCTCCGGCACGTTCGCCCTTGCGAGCGCCATTGCAGGAACTTCCACCGCATTCGCCGTATTCGGCGGCGACATCCCCGTGATCCCGGGTACACCGGGCGGCGCCTCGGATCAGAATATCCGTGACACGATCATTAAAGCACTCATGTTCGTCCTGAACTTCCTCGCACTGGTCGCCGTCGTGTTCATCGTCATCGCCGGTATCCGCTTGATCGTCTCGCAGGGCGAGGAGGAGCAGAAAGAGAAAGCGAAGAAGACGATCCTCTACGTGATCATCGGCTTGATCGTCGTGCTGTTTGCCCGCGTGATCGTCGGCCTCTTCACAACCACCCTCTCGAGCGCGTTATAGAGGTTGCCCTCCATCGCCACTTATTTTGTAATCCCTCATACGCGCTTTCATCGCCTCCGGTAGATCGAGCATCGGCCCGATCGCCGGTGCGGCAGCGGGCACTTCCTTCGCAAGCGTACGTCGAACGATGATCGCATCCTTGCGTACTTCGATGATGGCCGAGAGCGGAAGCGCGACCCCCCATCGGAAAAATTTTTTTGGAAAGAGCCACTGAATCATAAAGCTCTGAGGATCGAACTGCACGTCCGCGCATCGGCCAAGGCGGATACCATCCTCCGTCCGGATTTGTTGACCCTGGATCGGACGTGGATGTTCCATAAACCGACGCAGTCGCAGGTGATCCTCTGATGCGGATAACATCTCGCTCCTGCGTATCCAAACACGCGTCGAAAATCGCACAATGTCACTGCTCGCAAGAAAGAGTGTCTCGGTCCGAAGCGCACCCGGCACGGAAACATAGAACCCCTCGATCTTCCCCGTTTCGGGGTTTGGCAGAGGCTTTATGATCTGCCCAAACGGTTCATCGGATCCCTCCTCGCAAACCGGCATCCCGCGAACGGTGGAGAATCGAGCGTGCATGTGGTAGAATATACTCTACAGATGCACCTCTTCGCAGGATCCTCCCACCCGGCACTCGCGGATAGCCTCGCGAAAGAGCTCGGGATTTCTCTTGGAAAAATCACGCTCAAGAAATTCAGCTGCGGAGAGCACTACGTGAAATTCGGCGAGTCCATCCGCGGGAAGGATGTCTATGTGCTCCAGACCGGAACGCGCAGCCCCAATGAGGACATCATCGAACTCTTCCTCATGTGTCAAGCGGCGAAATTGAGCTTTGCGAAATCTGTCCACGTCATCCTCCCCCACTTCCCCTACGCGCGGCAGGATCGCGTGTCAGAGCCACGGGAGCCGATCTCGGCCAAATTGATCGCGCACCTGCTCGAGGAATCGGGCGCAGATCACGTGATCGTACTCGATCTTCACTCCGACCAGATCCAAGGATTTTTCTCCATTCCGGCGGATGCACTCGATGCACGGATGATCTTTGCGGATTATTTCAAGAGTTTGAACTTGAACAACTCCGTCGTCGTCGCCCCCGATGTGGGCGGCGCGAAGAGGGCCAAGAAATTTGCCGTCGCGATGGGAGCAGAACTCGCGATCATGCACAAGAACCGATCGCAGCATCAGGAGGCGGAGATCTTGGAAGTTGTTGGAGACGTGAAAGGCAAGACCTGCATCATCTTCGACGACATCATCGATACTGCGGGCACGCTCCTCTCCGGTAAAAACGCACTGATGGACCTGGGCGCAAAGGAAGTCTACGCCGCCGCGACACATGCCGTTTTTTCAGGCCGCGCAATCGAGCGCCTCACGGTCGCCGCTTTCACCGAGGTTGTCGTCAGCGACAGCATTCCGAATGATCCCAAGCTCTTCCCAGGGCTAAAGGTCCTCCCCATCGCGCCGCTCCTTGCCGAGGTTGTGCGCCACATCGAGAGCGGCCAGAGTGTGACGGACATCTACAAGCATTGATTCTTACGATGCAGAGCGATACAGTGGAGCTCCCTTTTCCCTATACCTACTATGAAACGTATCGCAACACTTCTTGCAACAGGAGTCATCGCACTCTCCATGAGTGGCATTGCCATCGCCAAAGAGACGAGTGCCAAGAACATTCGCCGAGCACCGCTCGTCGATATGTGCTTCGGACGCCGTGCTCTTGCCCGCGCCGAGTGCGTACATCAGTTCCGGAAGAACAAGAACGTTGGAAAGAAAATGATCTACCAGAGAATCATGATCGAAAACGCGTCCTCGTCTTCTTCATCTTCCAGCACGAGTTCTTCATCATCGTCCTCAGGCTACTAAAGCCTCTCCTCACGGATTCTGTCTTTCACACCATTGTTTTGACAAAAGAATATTATGGTTTTATTTTATCTTTGGTGCTTTATCTTTTTCTCATCTATGCAGGAATCCATTCTTCCCCACATCGATGTTCAGAACATCTCTCATAAGATTCTGGCAGGAGAGGTGTCCGAAGATCGAGCCCTTGAATGGGCGGCGGAGCGACTGGGGACACTCGAGATCGCGGAAGCAAGAACGGCCTACCGCGCGCTCGCGGTGAAGCAACTTTCCGCGGATCACGCTCCTTCTGAATGGGGACAGCAAATCGGCATGACGCGTATTGAAGGAAGCGAACTCCTCAAGCAGGGCCAGTTGGAACGGGCACTCGGCATCGAGGCCATGATGCAGTCCTACTGTCGCAAAGCAAAGATTCCCATCCCGATGCTTGATCGTGCATTGTTCACGGTCTGCGGCGACGTCTGCAGAAAGGAAGAGCGTTTCTCTGTTGCCTTGAAAGCGTACTGCATCGCAGGTGATAAGGGCGGACTGCTTGCGCTTGCGAAAGATCTTTGTGAGAGGATTGATGGAATGCTCGAGAACACAAAGTCCGATCTGAATGATTGGCAGAACCGCGATGCCATGAAAAAGAT
>CAZUFJ010000002.1:0-9122 GCA_964619805.1 uncultured Candidatus Peribacteria bacterium
GGATCAGCTGGAATAGCCGCCGATGGTCACGCGCAATACGTCGCGCCTCAGGACGCCCTTCACCGTGAGCATCGAAGCGGCGGAGGGAATCGAAACGGGAATTTCCGCGCGCGATCGGGCGCACACCGTCCTCACTGCGGCCAGCCCCGCGGCGCGGCCCGATGATCTGCGCCGGCCCGGCCATGTATTTCCTCTGCGTGCGCAAAACGGCGGCGTGCTCGCGCGCGCGGGGCATACCGAAGCATCGGTCGATCTTTGCAAATTAAGCGGGCTTCGCGAAGCGGCGGTGATCAGCGAGCTGATGCACGATGACGGCACGATGATGCGGCTTCCTGCGCTCCATGCATTCGCGGTGCAACACGATATTCCGATTGTCAGCGTCGGCGATCTGATTGCGTGGCGGCGGCGTCATGAGACGTTTGTGCGCATGGAGGCAGAATCGGATCTCGATACGGAAACGGGAATGTGGCGGATCAAGGTCTACGAAGACACCCTGCAACATCGCGAACACGTCGCGCTCGTGAAGGGAAACATACATCCGATGAAGCCCGTGCTCGTGCGCGTCCACTCGGAATGTCTGACGGGCGATATTTTCGGGTCACACCACTGCGACTGCGGGATGCAATTGCACGAAGCGATGGAACGCATCGCGGCGGAAGGCGTGGGTGTTCTCCTCTATCTGCGCCAGGAAGGCAGGGGTATCGGTCTCACGAACAAGGTGCGCGCGTACGATCTGCAGCAGCGCGAGGGGCTCGATACGGTGGAGGCGAATGCACGGCTCGGGTTTCAGACCGACCTGCGCGAGTACGGCATCGGCGCGCAGATCCTCAAGGATATCGGCATCGGAAAATTGCGGCTCCTCACGAATAATCCGAAGAAAGTCGTGGGCCTCGAGGGATTCGGGCTCCACATCACGGAGCAGATCCCTCTTGAACTCCCGCCTGTGAGCGCGATGCAAAGGAAATACTTGATGGCGAAGAAAGCAAAGTTGGGGCATGTGCTCAGGCACGTGTAATATCCGACGTCCTCAATATGTCTTCCTTGCGATTTCCCACTTGAATTGCAGAATCGCGCCGAAGCCCATGCAGATCAGCGCGGCTTTCATGATCCATCCGATGACGGGGATGAGAATCAGAAGTTCCAGGAAGATGAACGTGATGAGACAGAGGAGGAAGAACATGAATTTTCCCATATTCCATTTCTGATACATCTGGAACCACTTCGCGAGCACCACGGAGGTGAAGATGGGGGCGAAGAAGAACGAGAAGATGTAGAGCGCGAGTGCAAGGAGCCCGAGTGGGGCGCCGATGACCGAGAGCATGAGGAGGACGATCAGAAGCGGCGTCAGAAAAAAGAAGAGGAAGCCCGTGAGTGCGGCCTTGCCCGGAGCATCCGAGAGCTTGCGCGCCGCCGTGGCAAGCGATTTCTGTGTGATGAGGACGATGAGAAGAATGACGAGCGCGCCCGCGAGAAAGACAAAGAGGCTGATGCCGAAAAGAAAAGCGACGACCGCCTTGCCGCCCTGAAGCCCGGGCTGAAGCACCGAATCCTTCGTCACGGTTCCGCGTGCCTTTGTGCCGAAATCCACGTCGCCGGGCGTCCAGTAGTGAATGTCCTTCGCGAACGATGCGGCATTGGTGAGGATCAAATCTTTCGCCGCAAGCGAGGATATTCCGCTCATGGTGTTGGAGATTGTCAGTTTTCCTGCTTTTGCATCAAGGGTTCCGAGCACTGCTCCTGCGATCACAACTTCACCGCCCATGACGCGAACATCGCCGCGCACGGTTCCGAGGAGTGTGAGTGTTCCTCCCATCAAAACGACGTCGCCACGGACGGTCGAAGTTTTTTCGATCGTGATATTTGCACCGGCGGCGAGCACATCGCCGTTTACATTTCCGGAGATCACAATGCTTTCTCCTGCAGCGCGTACATCGCCCGTGACGGTTCCCGTGATCGTGATGGTCTTTCCTGCTAACAATGTGTCTTCCTGCACCGCGCCGCCAATGTCAATTGTTCCTCCCGCGGCAAAGAGATCGCCGTTGATTGATTTCGTCGTAGAAATATGTTCTCCGACCGCGTACACATTATCCTTGACTGCCTCCGTGATCTCGATGTTCTCCTCCTGAAGGAACGTCGCGGCGAGGCCGGGTGTTGCTGAAAGACCGAGGAGGAGCGCAAGAGCAGAAGATGAAAAGCGGGAACTCATACGGTGGAGTGGGAGAAAATATTTCGCTCATTGTACTCCCTTGTCGCCCGTTTCCAAGCTGTCACGACTTGCGCGCAGTACGGTCACTGTCCGCACATCACTTCGATTTCCTGCGCGAGCTTCGATGCGGTGCGTTCCCGGGCTCGGGTTCCAATTGGTGCGAAAGGCTGGGGGAGTTCCGACACCGACGGCAACGGAATCCACAAACCATTCGATTTCATGTACATCGGTGCTTGCGCGCGCGGTGAAGATGATGCGCTCATTTGCATCGGGAATGAGCGGATCGAGCGCGAAGCTCGCACCCGGATGCGGTTGCTCAATTGCGAGGAACGAGGATTCGGACGTCGAAGATCCGGCTTCACAAAGCGGTGAGTAATTCATTGGCGGCATTTGCCATCCGTTCTCGCGCGCCCACGTGCGAAGCTCCGGTGGAAACATTGCGAAGGTGCGCTCTGTTTTGAATCGCGCATCGCACGCTTCACCGGCGAGCAAGCCGTTTCGGATGTCGACCGTGAGTGTTCGGAACAGATCGTCTTCCTCTGTCGGCTCCGTTCCTGTGACGAAATATTCCTCGATCGTCTGCGGGCAAGCAGGTGTAGGGGATTTTCCTGAGAGTCTGCAGATCGTTCGCTTTGTGATGCCGACAGGCCTCGGAAATCCGCGGTCAGGGATTCCCGTAAGCGCCTCGAGCATGACCTCATGGAAGATCGGCCCGGCGCCCGTGACGCCGGACGTATCCCGCATCGGCGTGTTATCCGCATTGCCCACCCACACGCCGACGATCCGCTCGGGGGTGAAGCCAATCGTCCAGTTGTCGCGGGAGTTGCGCGTCGTCCCGGTCTTCGCCGCAACGGTGCGATTGAAGGTGAGCGGTCCTGCCTCTCCAAACTCCGGCAAACGCGCTTGGTTGTCACTGAGAATATCCGCAATCAGCCATGCGACGCGCGGATCAAGGATTTGCTTCCCTTCCGTCTCACGGCGCGGAGATTCATGAGCATCAGCTGCGGGATTCTTGGGTACGATTTCAAGAATCGTTTGTTCCTGGAGCGTACTTCCTCCGCGAGCAAAAATGCCGTACGCGCGTGCAAGTTCGAGGAGCGTCACTTCGCCGTCACCGAGCGTGAGCGCGAGCCCGTAATATTCGGGAATTTCCGTGAGCGTCGTGATGCCGGCATCGCGCAGGAATTCCAGCAACCGTGGGACGCCGACGCGTTCGAGCACTTTCACTGCCGCGATGTTGTAGGAATTTGCGAGTGCCTCGCGGTAGCGCACGAGCCCATGGTACCCATAGTCGTAATTGCGCGGAATGTAGGGATTGCCCTCCTGCGTAAAAAACCGCGTCTCGATGTCTGCAACGGTTGTCGCCGGGGTATTCCCTTGCAAGAGCGCGAGCGCGTATGTGAAGGGCTTGAGGGCCGATCCAGGTTGCCTGGGTGCGACTGCGACATTCACGGCGCCGTCGTTTTCACGATTAAAGTAATCTGCGGATCCGACCATCGTGAGGAGGTCGCCATTCGTTGCATTGAGCACGACGACCGCCGCAGCAGTGACGTTTTTATCACGCAGCTCGGCAAGGTTGCGCTCCACGATGCTTTCAATCGACTTCTGGAGGGGTAGATCAATCGTCGTAACGAGCGTAGAGGCTTCGTCTGCCAGATCAGGGTGCCCTTGAAGGAGCCAGAAAACGAAATGCGGAGCTTCAATCGCAACACGATTCTCCGCGAGCGTGAGTGCGGAAGCGGCTGCTTCCTTTTCTTCAGATTCCGAGAGAATGCCGTTCCCGCGCATCGCTGCAAGTACTGTCTCCTGTCGTTTCTTGGCTGCAGCAAGATCTTCGAACGGATCGAAACTCGATGGTGCCTGGAGTAAGCCCACGAGATACACGCTCTCGGGAAGCGCCAGTTCCTTCGGGTTTTTTCCGAAGTACGTTTGTGTTGCCGCGGCGATGCCGTAAGCCTGATGTCCGAAGTACGCTTCGTTCAGGTATGCCGCGAGAATGTCGTCTTTTGTCAGAAGCAAGTCGAGACGCAGCGCCAGATAGGCCTCTTCGATTTTCCACAAATAGCCTCGCTGCTGCGGTCGCATGCGAATGCGGACGAGCTGCTGTGTGATCGTGCTTCCTCCGGCGACGATGTGACCGGCGCGAATATTGGTAAGCAGTGCACGCGCGATGCCACGCAGACTGATCCCGGGATGTGAATAAAAAGCGCGATCCTCCGTTGCAATCACTGCATCGAGAACATCCTGCGGCAGTTCCTTGAGTGCAATATTTTTTGCGGTCCCCCCCGCACTCGCCCTCGCCTCATAGAGGAGTGTTCCATGTCGATCGAGAATGCGGAGCGGCTCTGTGGCACTTGATGTGAGGAGGCGATCCGGCAGCGGCCAAAAGAGGAGCGCCTCAAAAAAAATCGCTGCGAGAATGATGCCGATGGCGATTGTTCGTGAGCGTTGCATCCGGTTCACCGTAGCAGGGGTTTGAAGGCCCCTGCTACGGAAAAGATTCGAACTTATTCAGAAACTTTGAGCCACTCGCCGCGGGTCTGTCCGAAGACCTCGGGGAAATACATTTCCCATGCTCTTGCCGGCCGTAGGCGGAAGTTTCCGGGGGTCGTCGCGCGGACAAGGTACTGATACTCGTAGACGCCGGCGGGCAAATATTCTGCGAACAAGAACACGCGATCATCGCGGTATTCGACGTGGCGGAACATCGCGACGCCGCTCTGCCAGTAGTCGTACCAGTTCGTCGGCTCGAGATTCGCTTCGTTCCCCAATTGATCCTGTTGCGTCGTGAGAAGCGACAAGTCAATCGGCTCCAGACCCGCGGGCAGCGGGCTTTCGACCGCGACGAAATGGCGGTCCGCAGGCACCGTAATCGTCAGCGTCACTCGGTGCGTGGACCCGACGGGAACGCCGCGTGTAGCGGGATCCACGGGTTCCATCGTGCGCGTGATGCCGATGCCTTCCTCGGCCGGTTCGATCTCCGCTTCGTTTCGCATGTACGAGAGGAGCACATCATAGTAGAGGCGGCCCGGGCCGTCCTTCGTGATCGTCACCGGGTTTTCCTCGCCGCGCTTCAGCTCCGTGAGGGCGCGTGCGACGGTTTCGCGCGTGAGAATATTTTCCTTCGCGAACGATTTCTGGAGCACGGACGTTCCGTTGAGTTTCACATCGGCCGTGAAGTTGCCTTGGATTTCCCCGGTGGATTTCAGGAAATCCACGAGTGCGAAGATCGTTTCGGCCGTGGATTGCGTGGTATCCCAATGGCCATTCGTGCGGGTGGCAAGTAAGTGACGGATGATATCCGTTGCGAGCGTATTTTTCGGATCGATGCGAATGATCGCCTGGAGGACGATCGCCGTCGTGCGCGTATTCGTGTGCATCAATGTGCCATAGTAGTCGGCGTTCTTCTCCTCGAAGTGCGCGCCGCGTGGGTCAATCTTCACATTCGTCAGAATTTCCTGGAGAACCTGCGCAGCTTGTGCATTCGTCTGATTGCCGACCGTAGCACGATCGAACGCCATCGCCAGTTGTGCCTGCGCGAAGAGCGGCAATTTCTTGCGGCGCTCCGCCAGGTTCTTGAGCAAGTTCATATCCACGCCGCCCGTCTCACCGAGGGCAAAGAGCATATACGCGCGCTCCGCGAGCATGACACGGCTCTCCAAATCTTGCGTGCGAAGCACACCCTGCAAGTAGAGCCGCGTGCGAGCGATCACGGTCGCATCCACCGCGTACCCCGCATCCTTCGTCTTCTGCAGCGCATTCAAGATATAGGCGGACAGATAGGGGTAGCTTTCGCTGCTCTCCGTCCAATACCCGAATCCACCGTCCGCGCTCTGGAACGTGTAGAGACGCTGGAGCCCGCCCTCGATATTTTTCTCGATCGTTTTGTCGTCCGCGATCTGGAACGCGCCGAATCCTTCCAGTGTTGCGACTGCCAAGTTCGGCAGGAAACTCGAGACCGTCTGTTCCGCGCACCCGTATGGGAACTGCACCAAGTAATCGAGGCCGCCCGGCAAGTACGTCGCGAGCGTGGGGGAAATCGTGACGGAGAGTTTTCCTTCCGTTGCGTCCGCTTCCTGGGGGACCAATACTTTTTCATTCGCGGAAGATTCCGTGAAGCCGTTTGTGGCGACCGTCTGCGGTGAACCGAATCCATAGAGCGGGATCTTTTCCGTGATGACATCCTCGGCGCCGTCGGTCTTTGCAGAGAACGTGAACGAAGCCTCGGCATCCGGGCGGATGCGGATGGAGAAACTCAATTTCTTCAGAGTATCCGGATCAACCGTCACTTGCTGCGACGCGGATCCCAGCAGATCGAATCCTTTTCCTTCCAACGTCACGGTGAACGTTTTCTTTTCGGGCAGGAAATTGTGGACGATCGCGCCGAGCGTGATTATGTCGCCGTGCACGGCGAAGCGCGGACGCACGGGGCGCAGGATCACTTTCTTCGTTTCGATCACTTCCTCGGCGACCGCGCCGAACGTGTGCTCCTTCGTATTCGCGATCGCGAGCAATTTCCACGTGGTCAGGTTATCGGGGAGCGTGAACGTCACCGTTGCTTCGCCCTTCGCATCCGTCAGGATCAGCGGATTCCAGTATGCGGTGTCTTGGAAATTGCCGCGCTTTCGGAGCTCCGGATCACCGCCTCCGCCACCCTTGGATCCCGGTTTGAATCGTTCAATCAAGTGCACGAGCATTTGCGCGGTCGACACACTGAGTCCTCTCTGATAATAAAATTCCTTCACGAGGTCAGGGAGCGAGAACCCCGTGAGCGCGAGCACGCTCATATCCACGGCGCTGAGGCTGAGCTCCGCCTGCGCGGGCTTGCCGTCATACGCCTTCGCTTGGAGCGACACCTTCACAGTTTCACCCGGCCCGTAGCGCTCTTTGTCTGTCTTCATCATGAGCGTGAGTGCTTTTTTCTTCGTCTCTACGGGCAATTGCACGTAGCCGACCCTCAATGCGGGCGCACCCGTATCAAGTCCAAATTCATTGAACGTTTCGCCGATGCGCGGCTTCACGATGACGACGGAGACGAATGCATTTGGAATCAGATCGTCCGTGATCGGAAGATCGATCGACTGCGCGTTCGACGTGATGGGGATCACTTTTTTCGAGAGAATACCTTCGCGTTCTACAGTGACGAGTGCCGAAACCCCCTTGCCTTGGTACGGGGATTTCACGAGGAGCTTCGCTACCTCGCCGACCTTGTATTCCGGTTTGTCCGCGAGCACATCGATGCGGTTATTGTTCGCATGCGGCCAGTTGAAGTACGTGCCGGACCATGCGTACATGGATGTGCTCGCCTTTGCGCTGTGGCCGGTAGTATCTTTCACGGTCGCAACGACGATGAATTCGCCGCCATTCGGGATCACAATCTTCGGCGTCGCCTTGCCATCGTCACCCGTCACGGCCGAGAACGATTTGAGCAGCGTGTCCTTCGCTTCGTTGTCGTAGTAGTACTCACCATCCACGCTCTTCGAGCGGATCGTGTTCCATGTTCGCGCAAACAATTGCAGCTGCACGTTTTGTTTCTGCAGAGGTTTGCCGGCCGTATCCACCGTCACGATGCCGAAATTCGCTTCTTCCCCGGGCTGGACGACGTAATCCTCGGTGCGGATGCCGACGTAGACATTCGATTTGTGAACGGGCACGGACACGCGGCCGGCAACCACCTGGCTGCTTGGATCCGTGACCGATGCCTCAATGGAGACGACCTGGGAAACTTCCTTATCGTCGATGTTCACGGGGACGCGGATCGTCATGCGACCCGATGCATCCAAGGTTCCCTGGCCCGTCGCAATTTGGTTCATGCCGCGGTCGCAGTCGTACCAGCACCACGACTCCTGAAGTCCGAAGGAATACCACCCGTCCGTGTAGCGGTTGAAGAAATAATCCAAACTTTCGGCCTGCCAACTGACCGCGGCCCCGCCCATCGGCGCGCCAAAGTAGTATGCGCCCTCCACCGTCGCTTCGATCGTTTCATCGTCCACGTAATCTTCTTTTGGCGTCGTCACTTCCACGCGGTATTCGGGTTTGCGGTATTCGAGAATGCGGAAATAACTGTTCGCATAGATCGGTCCGATATCCGTATCGGGAGTTATTTGGAGCGACGCTGAGTAATCACCCAGGGGCGCCTCCGCCGCGATCGTGAAGTCTCCGTTAAAGCTGCCGAAGGCCGAGAAGGGGAGGGACTTGCGAAAGACCTCCGTGCCGTTCGGGTCGGTGATCGCATAGGTCGCTCGGCGGTCGGACATCGGCAAGCGGAACACGCCTTGCCTGTCGCGTAAACGCACGATGCCCTTGAAATGTACCGTGTCACCCGGTCGGTACACGGGGCGGTCGGTATAGAGGTAGTTATCCACGCTGAGGGACGGCGTATCGGCGCTCGGGAATGCGTCATACAAGCCGAAATCACCCGGTGCCATGCCGCTGTTCCAATCGCTCCCCGTAAACGTGAAGTCGCCGTCTTTCTCCGCCGTCACGTAAAATTCCGGCTTCCACGTATTGCCGTCGACGACGAACTTCATCATATCCACGTTTCCTTCGAACAATCCTTCCGCATCCGTTTTCCCCGTGAGCACCGTTTCGCCGTTGAGCGAGTGCACACCGATTGCAGCGCCGGAAACAGGCGCACCCGTCTCCATATTCACAGCCCAGACGAGCACGCGATCCGGCGAGAACTTGAGCGTGAGCGCCATGTCCGTGATCGCGAAGAATTGGTGCTCGGTGAGTTGTATTCCGGCATCTCCTCCGTACCAATCCGACTTATATTCCGGCGCTGTTGCCGTGAGTGCGTAGAGGCCGGGGCTGAGCGTGCGTTTCATCTCCTTTTGCACGTCGAATGTAAGCGATTCCCACGCGTCTTTCTTCGCCTTTGGCTTGATGGTCACCGTCGTGTATTCGGGTTTGCCAG
>CAZUFJ010000003.1:0-3991 GCA_964619805.1 uncultured Candidatus Peribacteria bacterium
CAACGTGGGAAATTGCAGGGACACTCGGACAAGAAATGCGCGCGATTCGCAGAATCGGCAGGCGCGGACTTTCTTCTGCCGTGGTCGAGGGATTTGAATCTGCGAAGGGTGAGATCCTCATTGCAATGGATGCGGACGGACAACATGATCCACGCCTAATTCCAAACATGGTGCAGGCACTCAACGGTGGCGCCGATATTGCGGTCGGATCCAGGTATGTCCCCGGCGGGAGTGTCGAGGGCTGGATCGAGGCGCGTCATTTCGCAAGCAGAGTCGCAACCGCGCTCGCGAGGCTCGTAACACACCTGCGCATTGAAGATCCGATGAGTGGATTTTTTGCGATTCGTAAAAAGATGTTTGAACAAATTGCCCCCAGGCTGCGCCCGAGTGGATTCAAGATCCTGCTCGAGATCATCAGTTGCATGCCGACGACCGCGCGCGCCGCGGAGGTGCCGCTGGTGTTTCGTAGGCGCCGCACGGGAGAAAGCAAGCTCACGTGGCGCGTGGAATTCCAGTACCTCCGGCAGATCATCCGGCTCTTCTGTACGCGCCGTCTATGACCCCGCGCTTCCTTTACCCCCTCGTCTTCGGCATCTTCCTTCTTCTGGGCGCAACACTCCTTGTGCCGCAAGCATGGCAGATTCGTTCGCTCGCGCTCGATCGGGAAATACGCAGTCAAGTCCGAAGTCACATACAACAAATCGCAGATGCCCATGGTTGGCTACTCTCGGACATCGCGCTTCTCGAGATCCAACCGAAATTCATTCGCATCCTCCACCGCGCGCATATGCGCGGGCGTGATCCAGAGGAGTGCTTCATCGTGCGTTTTGGTTCTTCCATTCTTCACGAATGTCCCGCTTCGTAATTGCCATTCTCCTGGAGGCGTACGCCATAGCACTGGCGCTGCTCCAGTCGTCGCAGGGGGGGCTTCGGACGGATGAAGCGAAGTACCTGCTCAATATTCCGTACCCCCAGCCCCCGCTCGCACGTTGGATTCTCAATATCACCGAGGCGCTTCCGTTCCAGGAGATGCTCTGGCGCGTTCTTTTTGCGACGCTCCTTGTTCAGGCGGCGTGGCTCGTGTGGGACATGACTGTGAAATGTAGGAAGAAGGAACGGGTCTTCCTGTGTGGATGTTGGCTCGCCTCCGCGGGCGTCGCGCTTCAGGCCGGCGCAATCATGATGGCCCCCCTGACCGCGCTCCAGGGATTGCTCTTCGTAAAGCTCGCGCTGTTCGATCCACCGACCCGCAGCCCCCGCCACCTCTGTGCGGCGGCAATCCTCTGGCTCACATCACTCTTCACTGCATTCCAGGCAATCCTCTATCTGCCGCTCATCCTCTCTTTGTTCCTGCGCAGTCGCACGGCGCTGTGGCAGGTAGCACTCTATGTCCTCGGGCCGATTGCGCTCGTTACCCTCTACATTGCGACGAATCCTTTGGTCGCGATGAGCTTCGGCAATGCCGGCACGGAGAATTTAGATATTCCATTCCTTGGTTGGTTTGGATATGCGCTTCGACTGATGCTCACGGGCGGCAGCCTGGTGCTCACCCTCCTTGGAATCGGTGGGATGCTGACGCAACGTCGCCTGTCGCTGCTTAGCAGCTTCATCCTCGTGACCGCTTTCGCCTTCGTCTCATTCCGCGAGCACTACGATATCCTCTTCACGCCTCTCTTTCTCGCGGGTGCGATCATGCTGCTTTCCGCGCGCACGCTGCGCCTCCCGTTGCTACCGCTTTTCGGCATGCTCGTGATCACAACATTGAGTGCGTTCCTCTTCTTCCCCACGATCTATTCCGCCGGACCCGCGCGGGATGTTGTACGAGCGATTGAGGAGCGGAGCGGAACAGGCGCAATGCTCATCGCCGGCCCCTTCGGTCACCAGTGGCAGTATGAGAGCCGTGTGCCGGTGCTTCGGTATAAGGAGGAGTTCTTGCCGGGGGCGAAGGCGGTGGTGTGCCTGCATGCATGTGCAGGCATCGAAAAGAGTGGCATGGAGAAACATACGATAGAAGGAGTGGAGATCTGGGTAAAGTAGAGAACGTATGAGAAGGCAGAAAAGGCAGGAGCGTGAGAAAAGGAAGAAAGGTTCCTCGGAAAAAATAGTAGGAACGTTTCTGCCCCTTCTGCCTTTTCTCTCTTTTCTGCCCTCTTCAAATGCCGTAATATTCACGATACCACTCGACGAATTTCGGCACGCCCTCGCGGATCGTCGTTTTTGGATTAAAACCGAGCATCTTCTTTGCCTTTGAAATATCGGCCAGGCTCGATCGCGTGTCGCCCGGCTGCATCGCTTCGAAATTCTTTTTCGCCTCTTTCCCGCAGGATTGTTCCACTATCTTCACGTAATCCATCAGTTCTTCTTTACGTCCGCAGCCGAGGTTGAATACCTCCTCGGGATAATTTTTGTCCGTTGCGGCGACGATGCCGGAAACAATGTCATCGACGTACGTGAAATCGCGCTGCATTTTGCCTTCGCCAAAGATCGTGAGAGGCCGATCGTGCAGGAGCGCATCGGTAAAGAGGAAGAGCGCCATATCGGGGCGGCCGTAGGGGCCGTAGACCGTGAAGAACCGCAGCCCCGTCACGTGCGTGCCGTAGAGCGAGTGGTACGTGTGGGCCATCAGCTCATTGTCTTTCTTGTTTTGTCCGTAGAGCGACAGCTGATCGTCCGTGCGATCATCCTCCGACGACGGCAGCTTCGTATTGCCGCCATAGACCGAGCTCGACGATGCGTAGATGAGACCCGGGATTTTCTGGCGGCGCACTTCATCGAGGATGTGAAAGAACCCCGTGATATTGATCGCGATGTATTCATCCGGATGCTCGAATGCGTAGCGAACGCCCGCGAGCGCCGCCAAGTGGATCACACGATCGACACCCTCCATGCATGTTGCGACTGTTTTTCGATCGAGGATATCGCCCTTCACAAAACTAAACCCTCGTTTGTTAGCCAGGTTCTTGAGTCGTCGCTCCTTGAGCGTTGGATCGTAGTAAGGACTCATATTATCGAATCCGATCACTTCATCCCCGCGTTCAAGCAGAGCCTCCGCCGTGTGGTACCCGATGAAACCCGCCGCTCCTGTAAGAAGTATGTTCATAGTCCGATGCCATGATATGTAAGTCCAGCGGCTTTTACTTCGGCAGGTTCATACACATTGCGCCCATCAAACAAGTCTTTGCCTTTCATTGCTGCCGCGACTTCTCCTAAATTCACACCGCGGAATTCATCCCATTCGGTTAGGAGAACGACGGCGTCTGTACCACTCGCTGCCTCCATCAAATCCTTTGCAAAGACTGTTTCTTTGGGGAGCAGCTTTGCAGCGTTTTCAGAAGCAGCTGGGTCGTACGCATGAACGGAGTGACCGGCCTTGAGTAGCACTGGAATCAAATCCAGGCTCGGCGCCTCGCGCATGTCGTCCGTCTTCGGTTTAAAGCTGAGGCCCCAGATGCAAACCTTCGCGTTGTTCGGGAGAGCGTTCAGTATTTTTTCGAAGAACCTTTCTCGCTGACGCGCGTTAATGCGATCCGTCGCTTCGACAATGCTCAAATCCAAATTATATTCTTTGGCGGTTGCCATCAGTGCCTTCACATCCTTCGGGAAACAGCTGCCGCCATAGCCGATGCCTGCATGGAGGAAGCGAGGACCGATGCGATTATCGAGCCCCACGCCCATCGCAATGTCGCGGATATTCGCTCCGGTAATTTCTGCAAATTCCGTGAGCATATTGATGAAGCTGATCTTCGTCGCGAGAAACGCGTTCGATGCATACTTCACAATTTCCGCGCTCTCGCGGCTCATGAACAGCAGCGGTTTCCCCACGCGCGTGATCGGACGATAGAGCTCTTCCATGAGGCTTTTGGCAGTTGGCAATTGGCTCGTGGCGGAACGCACGCTGACTTCTGGAGAGGGATTGATGCCGACGACGATGCGATCGGGCATCATCGTATCCGGCACGGCCATCCCCTCGCGCAGGAATTCCGGATTGCTG
>CAZUFJ010000004.1:0-3259 GCA_964619805.1 uncultured Candidatus Peribacteria bacterium
GCGCTCGGCATTGTGGCGAGGAAGTATGCAGGTGAGATCCCCTTTATTATGAAACTCAATCACAACGAGCTCATGACGTACCCGAATAAATTTGATCAAGTGATGTTTGGGTCGGTGCAGCAGGCCGCCGACATGGGCGCACTCGGCGTCGGTGCCACGATCTATTTCGGATCACCGGAATCCGGTCGCCAAATCGTGGAGGTGGGCCAAGCATTTGCAGAGGCGCACAGGCTCGGGCTCTTCACGGTGCTCTGGTGCTATCTGCGAAACTCTGCGTTCAAGAAAGAGAAAGATTACCACCTCGCGGCGGACTTAACCGGCCAAGCAAATCACCTGGGTGTCACACTGCAGGCAGACATCATCAAGCAGAAATTGCCGGAAGTGAACGGGGGATTTTTGGCTCTGGGACAAGAAAGCTCGTACGGCAAGACCGACAAGCGCGTGTACGAAAAGCTCACGACGGATCATCCGATTGATCTGACGCGCTACCAGGTCGCAAATTGCTACATGGGGCGCATCGGGCTCATCAACAGCGGTGGTGCGTCGGGCGAAAATGATCTGCAGCAGGCGGTGGCAACCGCCGTCATCAATAAGCGCGCAGGGGGCACAGGATTGATTTCAGGTCGCAAAGCGTTTCAGAAACCGTTCGACGAAGGCGTGCAGATCCTCCAAGCGATTCAGGATGTGTATCTGTGCAAGGAGATTACGGTGGCGTAAGCGATCAACGATTTCCGGATTGATTGTAGGAACTGGTTCGCACTGGGAGTAAGGGTGTTTTTAATTTATTGTTGATGACTCTGCCGAGCTCCCGAATAGTTTTTTCTCGTGACTCTCGAGCAGGTTGTCTTCTGTCTATTTCCGCGCTCAAAACTTTAAAGACTTGT
The DNA here is from genome assembly GCA_964619805.1 of uncultured Candidatus Peribacteria bacterium. Classification (GTDB taxonomy): domain Bacteria; phylum Patescibacteriota; class Gracilibacteria; order Peribacterales; family Peribacteraceae; genus 2-02-FULL-52-16. Next base: position 885 of record CAZUFJ010000004.1, read on the forward strand.
TGATCAATATCAAACATATAGAGAACGGACGTGTTGGCAGTTTCACGCGGTGGCGCAGGAATCACCTCACCATTCTTTACGTATATACGGTCGACTATAAATTCTTTTTCTGTCCCTCGGTTGTATGGACCCGTCATCGTGAAAACGGCTGCGGGGCCTACGATCTGATCCCTGGAGGAGGTGTTGACCATGCGCGGCAGCCTAGCCTAATCCTTGCTCCGATTCACCACAATTTGCTGTCCAATCGCAAACAGCGTCGAAACGCCCCAGTAGAGGCTGACGGCGGTTGGGAAACGAAGCGCAAAGAATGCGATCATGACGGGGAGCCCGTAGAGCATGACACGCTGCTGCATCTGCTGCTGGGACGCAGGCTCAGATTTCTTGCCGGATTTCTCCTCCGTCGCCGCTTTCTTGCGCGCGCTCATTGCGAACGAAAGTTTCATCTGCGCGAATTGAAGGATGAAGAGGAGCGCGGGGAACACATACACGCTCGGCTTCAAAAGATCGAACATGAAGAAGTGCGTGTTGAACGCCCACGGAAGATTTTGGAATGGTGGATAGATCAAGTGGCGCGAAAGCGCGAGCACCGAACCATCGCGCACGGTGTAGAAAAGCCCGATAAGGATCGGGAACTGCACGAGCATCGGCAGGCACGACTGAAACGGATTCACCTTGTGCTCCTTCCAGAGCTTCATGGTTTCTGCTTGCAGCAGCTTTGAATCGTCCTTGTACCTGCGCTTCAATTCATCAATCTTCGGCTGCAGCTTCTGCATTTCCTTCTGCCCCTTCATCGCGTGCTGCGTCGGGAAGAAGAGCAGTAATTTCACGATGAGGGTCAGCACGATGATCGCGATGCCGAGATTGTGATCGGGCAAGATCGAGGCGATGAAGATGAGGAAATTCAAGAACGGTTTCGTGATGAACGTGCGAAACATCTGCGTGATGACGCCAGGTTCGCCGATGGAAAAACGCGCTTCCACTGTTATGACATCGGCGGCATGCGACTCAGGCACATCGATCCGCGCGACGTATGTCCCTGTTTTTTCGAAGAGCGCGTACTTCCACGGCCCCAGATCAATCTGCGTTTGGCCGCCAGCGATCACGGGACTGATCGCAACGCAAGGCAGCACGGTACCGGATGCAACGAGCGGCTTGCCCGTCAGATCCGGATCACCCGAAGAGGCGTAGAAGATCTGCACCGGCGGTTGCGGGCAACGATTCTCGATGACGAATTTTTCCGTCGTCGTGTTCTTGAGAACGAGGATCGGATGATGGCCGATCGTCAGTGACGCATCCTCGGCACTCAATGTCATCGTCGGCGTCTTCGGCGTGTTCCCAAACTTGTCGGGAAAAAATGTTCTCAGCGCGAACGTGCTCAGCAGATAGATCGCTGCGAAGATCAGCGCGAATTCGATCAGCTGCCGGGGTTTTTTTGGCGTTGCCATGAACGGAGCACGATGAGGAACGCGCGGATGTCCTCCGCGAGTTCGGGAAATGCGCAGGTCAGACTAGAGGATCGGGGCAGGATCAACAACTGTGCGACGATCGGCTCTGTGAGATCGAGGATTGCCGTGCGCAGCGCCTCGCGCGTGCGGCGGCGCATGCGGTTGCGCCGCACCGCCGATGTATCGAGCTTTACGGAGGCGACGGTGCCCACATAGATTCCGGGTTTCGTGGGATCCGCCGCCGGGTGGCGGGGAACGGAGGGTGACCATCGAATCCACAAGTGCTTGCCCTTCCACAGATTTCCTTTGCGAAGCAATTGCTCGCAAATTTTTCTGCCGCGAAGTCGGGAGAGCTTCATACGCGAAGTATGATACGCTCCTCCGTGATGGCATCGCTTACCGCAGCCCAAGTCCGCCACATCGCAAAGCTCGCCCGTCTTCAAATCAGCGACGCGGAAGTGGAGACGTACGCCAAAGAGCTGGGTTCGATCTTCACGTTCATCGAACAACTGAAGGCAGTGGATACAAGTGGCATCGAGCCGACCGCACAGGTGACCGGCCTACGCAATGTACTCCGTGACGATCGCCTTGCGTCGGGGGAGGCTCGCGGAACATCAGACGCATTGCTTCGGCCGACAAGCGGGCCTACGCCCGAAGAACTTCTCGCATGCAGCCCGCTCCCCATCGTGGAACATCAGATCCAGACGCCTTCCGCTCATGGATAGCCTTCCTGCCCGCAGGGATGTTTTATCGTAGTAGCACATGAATACACTCGCGCTCTCATCGCTCACGATCACCGAAGCTCGAAGGAGGCTCCGAGCTAAACAGATCTCGGCGGAGGAACTCACGCGTGCCTGCATCGAACGCACCGAGCAGATCGATAAAGACCTGAATGCAGTCGTCCACCGCAATTTCTACGGAGCCCTAGAG
>CAZUFJ010000005.1:0-7527 GCA_964619805.1 uncultured Candidatus Peribacteria bacterium
CTATGGTCAACGCCCGATCGGCATACTTGCAGGAATAGTATTTATTTCTTCCATAGGCGAGCTCCCTTTCATTTTGATTTCCATCGTGCTGCAAACTGTTCGCGAGATTCGTATGCTGACCTTGATGGAGAATGCAAAAAATGTGCTTCAATTGAGCGTGGCGGTCTTGTTGCTCGCGTTTGGATTCGGCGTCCCCGGCCTACTCATCAGCTCACTCATTGCTTCCGCAGTACTGAGCGCTACCGCGATGATGCTCTATCCTGGATTGCGACGCAACTACAGCTTGCCGACGATACAGGAGGCCCTCGCTTCGGGAAACGCTTCTCAATTCAGGCGATACACCAAAGACGGTGTTTGGATCGCGATCGATAAGAGCTTGGGGAGTCTCTATCCTAATATTTTTTTGTTCATCATCAGCACGCAGGTTGCCCCTGCGGTCATTGGGCTTCTCCGCCTCGGCATGAAGCTTGCGGATCTGCCATCATCCGTCGCACTCAGCAGCATCAGCAGGCTCGCATCTTCCGCGATTCCCGTCATGGTCGGCAAAGGAAAACATGCGTTGCGTTCCTCACTCATTCGTCTGACGAAGCATACGGCGGCTCTTCATTTTGGAATCAGTGCGATCGCTGCGGTGTTTATTCCGCTGCTCCTCCCCGTTGTGTACGGACCAAACTTTCAGCCGGCGGTGTATCCGTTCCTCGTGATTCTTGTGTTGAATCTCAGCCTCGCGCTCCATGCCATCGCGACCCCGATCCTGCGGATTTCTTCTAAAATCCATCTCGCGGCCATGCTCAACGGAGTTGCAACGGTCGTCGGCGTCGGTCTCTTCTTCGTACTGGGAGACCTGATGCGGCCGCTGCTCGCGCTCTACATCGCATTGGGTACCTACCATCTCATCATCGGACTTCTCTTCTTCCCTGTCATGACAACGCTCCGCCACATGAACCCAAGGGGCTGAACGCGTCTGATACACTTGCACCATGCGCGTTTTCCAACCCGATCGCTACCTTCTGAATGAATTTGTGAAAGCGAATGCTCGGCTCCTCACGGGCTCGCTGCTGGATGTCGGTGGATGGGACGGCAAACGGTATCGGGGGCACTTTGGTCATGTCACGAAGTACACCGTGCTCGATCCAGAGCCGAGCGTGAAACCGGACATCGTCGCGACCGCAGAAAAAATCCCACTGCCTGATGCGGCGGTTGATAGCATTCTTTGCACCGAGGTACTCATGGATGTGTATCCGATTCACGAAGCGATTGCCGAGATCGCGCGCGTACTAAAACCTGGTGGAAACTTGCTCGCAACGGTTTCCTTTATGTCGCCACTGTGTGACGAGCCGTACCATTTCTGGCGCTTCACGCCGTACTCACTCAAGAACTTGCTCGAGCCCTACTTCAAAAATATTCGCATTGAAAACCGCGGAGGATTTCGCACGCAGCGTGCGCAACATTGGATCCGGTACGCAATCGAACGATACGGCCTCTATCGTCGGCCGCTGCTTGGCCGAATTTTCTCTCTTCTAAGCCAATTAAGAGCACGTTCTGCAATTGCGGGTGATGCACGCGATAAAAGCGATATTAACCGAAAATTCACGCTCGGTTTCAATATTTTCGCGACGCGGAAGTGAAATTCACGACCTCCTGGGACGACGGCTACGCGGATGACCTGCGCCTCGCAGCGGTGCTCGATCGGCACGCTATGAAAGGGACATTTTACGTGTGCCCCGTCGCACAGCACGGACAAACCATGCTGACGCCAAATCAGATCAGGGAGCTCAGCACCCGTCATGAAATAGGAGCGCACTCTGTGACGCACCCCAAGCTCACAAAGATTCCGCTAGAGGATGCCAGGCGCGAACTTTGTGATAGCAGGAAATGGGTCGAATCGATCACGGGGAAGCAGTGCACAATGTTCTGCTATCCCTACGGCGATCATAATGAGGCGATTGCTTCGCTGGCACAGGAAGAAAAATTCCTCGGCGCACGCACGGTGGAATCGTATGCGTTTGAAGGAGGAAATCCCTACATGCTGGGGACATCCATTCATCTGTATCCGTTTCCGCTTCGTCCCGTGATGGACCGGCGTGCGTTTCGCCCGGTGAAGGATGCGCTCCCCGTGGCGCGTAGGCTTGGGATTTCAACATGCGCCCTTCGAGGATGGCTGCCCTTTGCAAAGGCACTCTTCCAAGCAGCGCTCCGGAAAAACGCACCGTGGTTTCACTTGTGGGGCCACAGCGCCGAGGTCACGAAGTTTGGAATGTGGTCTCATCTGGAATCGTTTCTCGACTATGTAGGGACCATGCCGAATATCGAACATGTTCCGAATAGTTCTCTCGTACCACAATGAAGATTCTTTTTCTCACGGACGATTTTCCAGAGAAAGGCGGCAGTAGTGTTGCGGGTGTTGTTCGAACACTTTGCCAGGGGCTTGCTGGGCACGATATATCTGTGATCACCACGCACCGAACAAAAGAAAATCCTTCGATCATTCGTCGCGGAAACGTGACGAGCATCCCGGTGTCGTACCGCACGTCGTTGCGACACTACCATTGCCTGCGGATCGCGACTGTTTCGCGGATGCTGGATCAAGAAATATCCCGCATCCGTCCCGACGTCGTTCATGCGCACAACATCCACCAATTCATAACGTACGATGCGCTCCGTGTCGCGCGGAAACACGTGCCGCACGTGTTCATCACGCTGCATGACGTCATGAGCTTTTCCTACGGACGCCTGGCAACAGAGCGTTTCCTTGCAAGCGAAGGCCGTGATGTCGGTACCACATTCCTCGACCATATCGCGCAGGCGGGATTGCAATGGAATCCGCTCCGCAACATCCGCATCCGTCGGACATTGGACAAACATGTCACTGCGGTCTTTGCGGTAAGTAACGCCCTCAAGCGCGCCCTTGACGCACACGGAATCCCCCGCGTGCAGGTCGTCGCAAACGGTACGGACATGCGACGGTGGCAAGCGAGTCCGGATGCGATCGCGGCGTTCCAGAAAAAGCACGATCTCGCCGGAAAAAAGGTGATTTTTTTCGGCGGACGCCTCAGTCGTGATAAAGGTTCTGGTCCGCTCCTCGGCGCACTTCGAACTATTCGCATGGCACTTCCGGAGGTCGTCCTCCTTGTGATCGGTGATGAAGATCGTTTAAATGGCCTCGTGCATGCCGCAGGGGCCGACGATCTGCTACCACACATTCGCTGCGCTGGATGGCTCTCCGAATACGAGATGGCTGCTGCCTACGGCTCTTCGAACGTTGTCACAACGCCATCACTCTGCCTCGATACGTTTAACCTCATCAATATTGAAGCGATGTCCGCCGGGAAACCCGTTGTCGGCACCATCTTCGGCGGGACACCCGAGATCGTGCAAGATGGCGTCACGGGGTACGTGCGCAATCCTCTGAAGCTCGAGGAATACCAGTCAGCTTTGAACATGCTCCTCGAAGATCCTGCACGCGGGAAAAGTATGGGAGAGGCAGGCCGCAAAAGGGTGCAAGAACTCTATGATCTAAGTCCCTTCATTCAGCGACAAATGGAAGCCTACGAACGATAAGAGGATTCTTTATCGGAACATATGGAGCAACCACCGGAGTTCCGTCGATACGTTGGGTTTTTGAGCCCCGACATTCGGGTCTTCGAGAATCTTCAGACCCGGAATCGCGCGCTGCAGTTTTTTCGTCAGTGCTTCGCTATAGCGCATCACATGCGTGATGCCATACATCTGAAAGACGTCGCGCACTGTTCCCTGCTCGAGCAAGCGCTCGATTGTTTCCGGCGCAAAGAGCACGACCGACCGATTGGAAAGAAGCGCCAGTTGCTCAACGTGGGCAGACGTCGGTGGCACGGCGACCACCGCATCTATGGGTACCGTTTTTATTTCCTCCGCAGCCGCGACCGTATCTGCAACGACCGTCGACGCGAAGACCCGCGCAAAACGGACGCGATTCGCTTGCAGCAGCTGACCCGACACAAGAATTGTGATCACACATGACACCAAGACCACGGAATATTTTTTGGCCGATGCTGCGAGCACATCGGATACCGCCGCGACGCCGATACCCGCGAGAAGTGCCAATACCCACCCGGTATCCATCAGGTGTTCACGATTGAAGTGAAGCACGAAACGAATCTCGAGCTCGGTCAGTATGAGAAGCCCAAGGAGTGCCACGGCAAAACGCCGATGTCGTTTCCAGAGGACGATCACACCCGGAAGGATGAAGAGCCAGAGCGCCATTCCCCCCATCACATCCTGCTGAAAATAGGATGGGATACTGCCCGCAAAGAGCCACACGCCATTCACGAGTGCATCACCGAAACTTGGCTGTCCGACATCGAAATTGAGCAGGATCTTTTGATACTGCAGACGCTCGAGGGTCGTCATCGTATCAATCCGCGCGAGCAGCTCGCGATCAAACCGTTCACGATCCTGAAAGTAGGTATAGGGATCCGGATAGAGATGGAGATAGATTTCATTGGCGATCTTATCGCCCCCCGGCCACACGCGCGCGAGGTTTTGGTTCACGGGATAGCCGACTGTTCGAATATCACCGATATAGGGAGCCAGATATGGAATGAGTGCGCACACCCCAAATGTGACAACAGTAAGGAGCAACTTTTTCCACGCAGGACGATAGAAAATGAATGCACAGATCACGAACCACGGAACAAAGACAAGGAACGCATCCTTTGCGGACACGGCGAGGCCAAAGAAAATTCCGGCCATTGCGACTGCGAGCAGCGGAGATTTTTTTCGAAGCAAACCGTACGCGGCAAAACTGCAGAACAGGAAAAGGAGCGCGAACTGATAGTTGTTGGGGAACACGGCCTCACGCCAATAAATCGGCATCAGTGCAAAGATAACCGTTGCGATCCAGGCAATGCGTGTACTAAAGAACGATCGCACCGCGATCCACCACGGGAAGAGGCTGAGTGCCATAATGACGGATGCTACAAAGGACCAGCCGACCAGATTTGAAAAAGGAACAAATGTACTAATCCAACCGTTCAACATCATTGAAAGCCTTCCGTCGCCGGCGGTAATTTCTCCACTGACTTTCAGCAGTGCCGGCGTCAAATAGCGGCCGATGTGATCCGTGATACTAAAGACCCCTGCCTCGGCAAAATTGCGTGCGGGGAGAAGCAACGTGGGGATATCGCTCGGGTATCCCGCGAGCAACACCGGCAGCATCCAGACAAGGATCATCGCAATCGCGAAGATCGCGAGGAGGACCAAGTGCGCCGGGAGAGTGAGACGAGGGAATCGCATCGAGGAGTGCCTGCTATGGTACCATCGCTCAGTTGTGCGAGCCTCTTTCTCTACGATGAAACGACCGTTGCTTCAGGCGCTTCGACTGCTTGGAGTGGTTCTTTTTGTGTGGATCTTGCTCCGTATCGATCGTGCGGCGCTGCTCGGTTATTTGCGGCAATCAAATAAATGGATGATCGTAGGATCGTTTGCACTCCTCTTTTGCATGTATGCGGCAAAAGCCGCGCGGTGGCACATGCTTGTTCGAAGCGCGGGGGCTCGCCCGACGTTCCTCGAATCGTGGCATCTGTTTCAAATCGGGATTTTTTTCGGGAGTGTAACGCCGGCAAACATGGGGGAACTTGGTAGAGCCGTGTATCTAAGAAAAGCCGGACTCAAGCGAGCCACCTCGCTTGCGCTCCCGCTGCTCGATCGTTTGGCCGATGTCACCGTGATCGGTATCATCAGCATCGTTGCGGGGAACATACTCTTTCCTTGGTTTTCCGTCGGCGTCATCGCGATCCTCTGCTTCGCAGGTCTTGCGATTCTCGCAATTATTTGCCGTGTCGCACGCGCGACGCCACTTGGGAAACTCTGGAACTACTTGGAGCTCTCGCTTAACTCTCGCACGCTCTTGCTGATGCTTTTTTGGACCGTACTGAGTTGGACACTCTACTTCTGTTGGACAATCTTGCTTGCACGCTCACTCGGCATCACCGTCGCACCATTCGTTCTCGCGGCAATCCTTACGGTCACGGGGATCGTGGCGCTCTTTCCCGTGGCTCCATCGGGGCTCGGCACGCGCGAGGCAACTCTCATTGCACTCCTCGCACCCTATGGTGTCTCATCGCCGCAGGCGGTGGCACTCGCGGTGATGATGTTCGTGCTCATCATGCTGAGCGGCTCACTCGGACTCTTCTATTGGGTACAAGGAAAAGGCCACACAGCGATCCGGAAGGCGCATTAACGGATGCTCCGTTTGACACTGAGCGCTCGTTCGCGATTGAGTGTTTGAATTTCGTTGTCAGAAAGACGCGTCCCAGGCGTCACGAGCTCTTCGGCCTGAAAATAGCGCGATTGCGGAACATAGCGAACGGAGAAATCCCCGCCATGTTGCAGCGATTCGAATGCAGCAGATTCTTTGAGTGTGATGGTATCTGAAAGCACGATCGTATCTCCGGAAAATTGGACAACGCGTTCGAAGTGAACGGGGACACGCCTGCTCCCAAGCATCAACGTGCGACGGATGAAACCCTTGAGCCAGTATGCAGCGCCCGTATGCCACCCGATCAGGAGAAGAACTGAACGGAAAATAATATTTGTGACCGGAGTGAAGAGTTTATTTGCAGGGACTCGATGCATGGTGCCAGAGACCGTGAAGCCGTTTTCATTCGGAGTGAATACATGACCCTCATCGATCCACTGACTTGTGGCGATATCTCCAGAGCGTAAGCGCCCAATCCAGCCACAATCGTGCACCACCTGCTCCTTTGTATCCGTGCGAAATACACGCACCACTCCCCCCTTTGCAGCATTCGCAACGAGGTAGATGTTTCCACGTTTTTCGATGTAGAACTTTCCCTCTGGAAACACATGACGAAAGTCCCCCTCTTCATACGGCAACTTCGCATGTCCAGATCGTTCTCCAAAATCGACATACGATTCCAAATGCTCTGGAATGCGGTACAGGAAATATCGGTCCGGCATGATCTCGGCAGGAACGATCTTCCCTGCGCCCATGCTCTCGAGCATTGCATCGGCTATGCGCCCGGCGAGCGGCATTTGCGGTGCGAGTAATTCACATCCGTGGGAATAGAAGTGCAGTGTTTGGCGTGACCCCATCGAACCTGCATACGATCCATTCGGATAGACGAAGTGACTTAAGAATTTGGTCGAGCTCTTCATCACTTCAAGCAGACGCGGATCGCGATTTAGTTTCCAGGCCTTGCCGAGGAAGCTCACGGTTGCAGACAGATATCCAATATCAGCGCCGTCGTACTCCAGGCTCCATCCCTCTGGATTACAGAACGTCAGAAACTCAGCGAGCTTCTTTTCGTACCCTGCTTTCAAATCGTCACCACCAAGCACGTGATGCGCGTAGGCAACGGGGAGCACGCCCATCGCATGATGGTTCGCGAGGACGCCATGCTCATCCCACGCAATGATGTACTCGGCCGCTTTGCGGCAACTTGCAAAGAATTTTTTGCGAAACTCCTCCGGAAATTCTTTTCGTTCTTCGAGGATCAAGTAGCTCCTCAGCATCGCATAGAGGAG
>CAZUFJ010000006.1:0-8930 GCA_964619805.1 uncultured Candidatus Peribacteria bacterium
AGATCCCCAGCGTGAGTTACCACGATCATATCGGGCACTCTTACGGGATTACAGGAACTTAGAAGAATGCATGGCTGATCATAGAGAATTCGATAAACGCGTGGTGAAACCTGAACATATTCAGGCACCCCGAAATGGAATAGCGCATGAGGTACATCACACCTTGAATCAGTAATTTTTGTGACGCAATCACCCTCGCAGTTAATGTACCCGTTTGCGAAGTAGCTCCAGTTCCCCGATACTGGAGCCAATGACAATTCCCCCCCGCATCTGGATTCCGATTTCTGCGGCACTCGCGATCGCGGGGCTTCTCATTTTCCTTCTCTGGCTCCAGTTCTCGGAAGCGGCAGAGGGACTGAAGAAAGAAATTCAACGCGTGATGAATCTGCCGGGGGCTGAGGAGACTGAAACAAATACCGATACCTATAGAGGAGCAACCAACAGCGCGCTCCTCCACCTGAGGCAAGGTGATCTGCATGCTCTGCAAGGCGAGTGGGCGAAGGCCGAAGAAGAGTATCTCGCATCGGCCGAAGCGGGCGGCGGCGTTGCGGCGCTTCGAAAATTGGCGCAGGCAGAACTGCAGCGCCGCGATATCGACGGCGTGAAGGAAACGATTCGTAAGCTTCGGGCCGCGGGCGCGCGCGAGGAAGACATCGTGCTCCTCGAGGCAATCCTGCTGCTTCGCACGGGCGAACTCGTGAAGGCGAAGGAGCTGCTTGCAAACGCGCCGGAATCTCCCCAAAAACACTACGGCCAGGCGTTGCTCGCGATCATCCAGGGACAGCACAATCAAGCGAAGACGGAACTCGCACTTACGATCGGTGGTTGGGATCCGGTCCTTCGCTTCGCGGCGCGTACGCTCTTTGCCGCCTACGACGAATCTGCCCTCTTCCCGGAGAGCCAGGAGATCCATCTGATCACACTCCTCTCGCGCGCGCTCGCGGAAGTGCAGGAATGCGAACTCGCGCTGCCGCTCCTCGTGCAGGTACTGAAACAGCAGGAGGATTATCGCGACGCATGGATCGTGCAGGGATACTGCGAGCTCACAACCGAGCGTCCCGACCAGGCGCTCGCATCCCTCGAACGCGCGTACGCACTCGATCCCGAGAAGCCGGAAGTGCAGTATTTCCTGGCGCGTGCGTACGCCGCTCTCAAAGATCACAAGAACGCCATCACCTTCTATACCTACGCGCTCACGAACGGGTTCGAGCCGGAAAAGGAGGTGCGGCGCAGCATTGCGGAGGAAGCGACGGAGATCGGCGACGGAGAGTTGGCACTCAAACAATTTTCCGCTCTTGCAGGCGCCGAAGGGGCGGATCTCGATATTCGTGAGAAAGAAATCACACTCCTGATCGCACTCGAGAAAAAGGAGGAGGCATACGGCCAAGCGCTGAAAGCGGCGGCGGCATTCCCGGAGGAGGCAAAGGCGTTTATACTGCTCGGTTGGGCGGCGGAAATAACGGGTCGCACCGATGAAGCTCGCGCCGCATATGAGAAGGCACTGACACTTGATCCGACGTCGGTGACGGCAAAGGAAAAACTGAAGTAGGCAGAAACGTTTCTGCCCTACTATTACAGCCCTACTACTACAGACATAAACAAAAAGACTCCTCGCGGAGCCTTTTTGTGTTTGTCTTCCTCCTGGGCTATCGGCGGCGAATCACATGAGTCTACCGCTGAGCGTATGAACGTGGAGGGGACGTGAGGGGAGGTGCCCTCGGTTCTCTGCCGTGCTGGGGTTTCTTGTTTCTCCTCGTAACCCGACGAAGTCCCCGTAACGGTTCCGAACGCGGTGCATAAATGCTCCGGGGGAACACTGGGGAGGGGAGGGGGATGCACGCCTGGAGCTCAAACCTCCATCTCCGGCGCGACATCGCAGAGCAGAGAGGACGCGGGCCACAGTATGAACCGTGTCCTCTCGACTAGTTTCATCGGTGACCCGATGCCGCCTTTGGTGTGAAGGAGCGAGAGTGAGGGAAGCCCGGGCCCGGGTCTTTCCTGTATGCCCTTTGTATATGGGTGTCTTTGATCTGCCGGTTGAAGCAAATCAGGGCATTGTAATCCGTCTAAGTCAGAACGCAAGATTTTGTCCTAGCGTGAATGGAAGTTTATGTCATGAATACAAAATTAGTTCAGGAAGACATTCATGAGTAAGTGCGTACAATAGGCCAAAGATGCCTTTCAACGTGCGACCTCCTTTTGGCCTCGTTTTTCTCACAGTTGTGGCCTCTTTTACGACGCTGGCAGCAATTATTTGGGGAATGACGCATTTCCAAGGCAGAAATCAGACGCCCGCTGACATCCTCCCTGCCGACTCTACGGTTGCGCTCGTCCACTATCCCCTACTGCCCGAACTAGAAGAGCCCGTGAAAGCGCTCTTCCCCATTCTTCAGAGTGCACCCCACGCAAGTGGCAGTATCGTTGCCGTGTTGCGATTGCCGGACGAACCGTCGCCCGCACATTGGATCGTTTTCACGCCGGATACACAGCCGCAAGAAGGAGACAACCAAGGATTCATTGGCCGCTACTTCTATCGTGCATCAGATGTGAAGATCTTGGAACAACTCGGTCATGAGATGCCGCTAAGCCACGATGCGTTCTTCTCCGTCATCGAAAAGGAAGATCCTTCCGATTTTTTGTATCTTCGTACTGATGCCCTTCCGGAGACGAACACGCTCACGGATCGCATCACTCATGCAATGCTCAAAGATACGAAGTGGATAAGCATGAGCCGTGGAGCCGATGCCTACGTTATTAAACTCGCAGGATCATTCAAGGATTTCCTGGGGGCAGATTTTGACGTTTCGCATTCGGACGATGCGAAGGAAATCCTCGCCCTGAACGATGGTGCCTCGCTCTGGGATTTCGCGAAGTCCGCTGTAACGAGTGACGATGCCGCTCTCTTGGAATCGGCGATGCTCCAGAGCATCCGCGACCACTTCGGGGATGATGTGAGTTTGCAGTACGATCTGTTACCGCTCCTTCAAAAGCCTTCGATGCTCAGTGTCTCGTCCTCTGGCGGATTTCTGTTTGCGGGATCTGCCGACACAGCAACCTTGAAAGCAACCCTCCTTCGCTTACATGCGAGTGTTCGTAGCGTCCTTCCGCGCATCACGATCAACCAATACGAGATTGGACAATTTTCAGCGAACGTCGTCATGGAGGATCAGGGCGGTATCACAGAAGAAACATGGTCTCAGGATGGATACGAAATAACGCGCACAGGACCCAGGAACGGGAGTGGCGGATTTCTGACTGCGGTACGCAATAACGATTTCTTCATTTCGAACGATAGGAACCTCCTGGAAGAAGCACTGAAAGCACCGCCGAGCTTTCCCTTTTCGAGTAATGCACCCATGGACGCAGGCGGAATAATCTCGAGCGAACGAATCGAGCCCCTTCGCGGTGCCCCTTTATTCTCTCTTTTCCCTCCGGGCAAATCCCTCCTTTGGTCTCTTGTACCCGTCGATCGGAGCCTCAAACTCCTCCTTATCAGCTGGTAGCGCCGGCGCTTCGCGACTGATAGGCTTCCCCCGCTCCGAAATCCTATGTCCTTCCTCCGCCTCGCCCGCATTTTCCTGCCTGTCTCCATCATCCTGATGGCGGGGAGTGTCGTGCTGCTCGTCGCACCCGGGCTCAAGCTCGGCATCGAGTTCACAGGCGGCACGCTGATGGAAATTTCCCTCCCCGCGGGGAAGACGAAGGGGGATCTGGAAAACCAAATCAAGGCCGCAAGTGCCGTGCATCCAGCGCTCGAAACGGCCACGATTGCCGAAACGAAGAATGCGTCGTACTTCATTCGCTCTGAAACGCTGACGAATGACGAACACTTGCAACTTCTTTCTGAACTCACGAAGACATTCCCGGATATGAAGGAGCTTCAATTCACGACGATCGGCCCAACGGTGGGGGCATCCTTGAAGCAACGAGCGCTCTATGCACTCGGCCTCGCGACGATTGCGATCATTCTTTATGTCGCACTTGCATTCCGCAAAGTGCCGAGGAAGCTGAGTCCGTGGCGGTTCGGCATCATCGCCGTTGTAGCGTTGCTCCACGACATCCTCATTACGATCGGCATCTTCACTGTCCTCAGCGTCTTCACAACGTTCCAGGTGAATACGCTCTTCGTCACGGCGCTCCTCAGTATCATGGGGTACTCGGTGAATGACACGATCGTCATCTTCGATCGCATCCGCGACAACCTGCATCAATCGGAGCAGCGCCACTTGGATTTCGCAACGCTCGCAGAGCAGAGCCTCCAGCAGACGATGACCCGCACGCTCAATACCGGCTTCGGAGCACTCATCATGCTGTTTGCGCTCTTCTTCCTCGGATCCGAGAGCATCCGTTGGTTCATGCTGACGCTCATCATAGGCACAGTGATCGGAACCTACTCCTCTTTCTTTGTTGCAACACCGCTCCTGGTGCTCTGGAGAAAGAAGGACGTACGGTAACCCCCTCTCCTATGACTTCCCCTTCCCCTATTGAGCGGCTTCCAGGTGCACGAGTGCGCTGCATGGTGACGTTTTCAACGGAACAAGTAAAAGCCCAAGAGAAAGAAGCGCTCAAGCGCCTGGCGAGCCGGGTGAAGATCCCCGGATTTCGACCCGGAAACGCGCCCGAGGAAATGCTGCGGGAAAAAATTGATGCCGAGCGTCTGTTTGAAGAAACGATCCGAGCGATGCTTCCGGGCACGTTCGCATCACTCCTGAAGGAACATAACATCCAGCCGATCATCCATCCGAAAGCGGAGGTCATGAGCCGCGATCCTCTGAAGATCCAAGTCACGTTTGTCGAGCGCCCCGAAGTGACACTCAAAAATGTGGACGCGATCCGCATTGAGAAGAAGGCATCGAAAACTGAGGACAAGGACGTAGACAACATGGTGCGTTACCTCCTCGAACAGAAGCGGACATTCACGGATAGTGCGTCACCCTCCGCCGCAGGCGACCAAGTGCGTCTCGATTTCCATGGAACCGATAGCGCCGGCAAGGAAATACCCGGCACCCGCAGCCAAGGCTACAGCGTGGTGCTTGGGAGCAAGACTCTCATTCCCGGTTTCGAGGACGCGCTTGTCGGGCTCAAGGCCGGGGACGAGAAATCCTTCACCGTCACATTCCCCGAAAAATATCACGCGGAGGAACTGCGAGGGAAGCCCGCGACATTCCACGCAAAGGTGCTCCGCGTGCAGCATGTGCAAACGCCTGAGCTCACAGACGCGTTTGTGAAGGAGCAATTCAACATTGCAAGCGCAGCCGAGATGAAGGAAACGATTCGGAGCAAGATGCGTGCAGAAGAGGAACAGACCGAGCGGACGCGCCGCGAGGGCGAGCTCCTCGAAAAAATCCGAGCAGCGACGGATGTCGTGATCGCGGAGGAGCTCATAGAGGAAGAAGAGCATGCCGTTCTCGAGGAACTCGACCAGCAATTGAAGGGCCAGGGACTCGCGGCGAAGGACTGGATGTCGCAGAGCAAGAAAGATCCGGTGGAACTGAAAAAAGACATCTCCGACCGTGCGGAGAAGAGAATCCGCTTGCGCTTGGGCCTCCAAAAACTCGTGGAGACGAAGGGCAAGCGCCTCACGGATGCGGACATGACTCCCCTCCTCCAGGAATTTCGGCGCGGCGTTCCAGAGAAAGATCGCACGAGCGTCGAGCTGCGTCTTCGCAAAGGCGGCGATCTGTACAATCGGATCAAGTGGCAACACGAAGTGGAGGGAACGATGCAGGTGATGCTCGCGGCGTAGGAACGAGGAACGTTTACCGCCACCGCACTTTCACCTGCCGTTCCGGATTCGCATTCTTCTGAAGATGGCACTTCTGCAGGTGGATTGTGACATCGCCTGTGCGCGTCACGAAGCCGACGATGGGTTTCCCTTCGGTTGCCTCCGGTTTGCAGCACTTTGCGAAGCGCATCGGCATCTGCACGCCGCCCTCCACCTCAATGATCGCATCCTTGCGTTGCTGACGCGGGCGCGGGCGCGCCTGCGTGGGACGGAGGACGCCCCGTTGCGACACCGGAAGTTTCGGAAAAAGCGAGGCGGCTTTCTCGGATCCTTGGCCGATCTTTATCACAATATCCTCGCGTTCCGACGCCGTAAGCGTTGTGCCCGCAACCACTTTGAACGCAGTGAGTTCGGTGTCGAGCGGCGGCAATGTGCGCCTGGCAAGTTCCTCGTTGATGAACTTCCGACCGCGCGCCAGGTACAGATCGCGGTGGAGCGAATAGAGATAGCGCTTCAGCCGCGTGCGCGACGACGCCACTTTCAGAAGCTGCATCCACTCCGGCGACGGCTTGGGGGTCTTGTGCTTCAGAATCTCGATCACATCACCGTTCTCGAGCACGTGATCGAGCGACACGATGTCGCCATTCACACGCGCGGCGCGAAACGAGAGTCCCAGGTTCGTGTGGATCTGGAATGCGAAATCAAGTGGAGTCGCCCCCTCGGGCAGTTCCACGATGTCGCCTTTCGGCGTGAGAACGAAGATGTGATCAACGTATGCAGATGCCACCTCCTCCCCCCCTAACGCATGCTGACTCGCGAGCACATGTTGAAGTTGGACGCGGTGCGCCGCTTGTTCTGCTGTTCCTCCCTCTTTGTAACTCCAGTGTGCGGCGACACCGAACTCCGCTTCGCGGTGCATCGCGGCCGTGCGGATCTGCACCTCGACGAACACCGGATCCGGAACGGCTGGCAATTTCACGAGCGTCGTGTGGAGCGACTGGTAGCCATTCGGCTTCGGGAAGGCGATGTAATCCTTGAAGCGATTGAGGGCCGGACGGCCGAGCCGATGGAGGATACCGAGCGCCTGGTAACACTCATCCATCGACGAGACGACGACGCGAAGCGCGAACAGATCGTAGATGCGATCGACGTGCGTCAGCGCCTGTGCCCTCATCTTCGAAAAAATGCTGTAGGGGTGTTTCTCGCGGCCCGAGACACTCGCCCGAATGCCCTGCTCTTGAAGCACGCGCTCCAGTGCCTCCGCAGCCCCCCCAAGGAAATCGCCGTACTTCCTATGCACCTCGTTCAATTGTTCCCGGATCCGCTCGGCATCATCGGGATAGATGACGGGGAACGCGTGTGTCTCCATCCGCTGCTTCAGACTGTGGATACCGAGACGAGCCGCGACAGGCGCGAAGAGGTTCAGCACATCTCGGCATACGGCGCGACGCTCGGTCAAGGGAAACTGATTGATGAGTTCCACCGAGCAGCACCGGTCGCAGAGGATGATGAGAACGATACGAATGTCATCCGAGACCGAGAGGAGAATGAGCCGGAGGTCATCAATGGAGGCGCGGCGATCCTCGAGTGTCACATGCGAAAGCAGATGGACGCCGCTCACAAGTGTGCGAACGCGCTGCCCGAATTGCTCCTCGAGATCCATGAGCGTGATCTTCTTCGACTCGAGGATGTGGTGCAGGATGCAGGCGATCACCGCATCCTCGTCGGGCTCGAATGGAAGGAGAACTTCGAGCACATCCTGCACGTGCTGGAGAATCGCGACGCCGCTTCTGTGAGTCAGCCCCCGGTAGAGCTGCTCCGCGAGCGCGATAGCGCTGCGCACACGATCGTGATTGAACTGTTTGCCGGCGGCGAAGAGGCGGCGGAACGTCGGGGACTCGGTCCCAAGGAGAGCGTGCTCCATAGAGAGGGACAGCATACACCCATCCAATCCAGAGATGAGCGAAAAGGGCTTTCTGAAGCCTCCGACCAATGTCCTCATGTATCCCGGGAAAGGTCGCTTGACTTCGCCCTAGATCCGAGTAGCATCCTCACGTCCGAAGACCGAGGGCACAAGGCCGCAGGCCGCAATAAGCCCCTCCGAGGAATACAGCATCGCCCACTCGGCTCCGGCTTGGTGAATCGTGCCGTGTTCCTCGCTGGTCTCCCGGGCATACGTCCCAGGGGACTTTTTTTTCGCCCGAGTTCACCCTAGCCCTAGCCCTCATATGGCTCTCACTCGTGAACAGAAGTCAGTGCAGCTGACCGAACTCAAGGAAAAATTCGGTACGGCGTCGTCCGTGATCTTCACAAATTACATCGGCCTTAACGTTGCGGATGTCAGCGCGCTTCGCAGGAAGCTGCGCACGGCGGGTGCTGAAATGAAGGTCGCGAAGAAGACGCTCATGCAGATCGCGAGCAAAGAAAAGGGGCTGCCGGAAGCGGAGGAAACCATGATGAACGGAGCGGTCGCCTGCATCTTTAGTTTTGCAGACCCCCTCTCGGGCGCGCAAGCCGCATTCGCCTTCAGCAAGGACCACCCCCAGGTCGCATTCCTCGGCGGCATCTTCGATGGAAAGCTCTTAAGCCAGACGCAGGCGAAAGAATTCGCGAAGATGCCTGGCCGCCCTGTACTGCTCGCAACGTTCGCTCTTCTGATGCGGTCCCCCCTCGCCTCCTTTACAAGCATCTGCAATTCGCCCCTCACGGGCTTTGCACGCGCGATGTCGGAAATGGCGAAGAAGAAACAACCGGCGTAAACGTATTCCTCCATTCATTTTTTTCCCCTACTTCCCATGGCTGACGCAGCTACAAAGATTGAACTCTCCGCCGGCGAAAAGGCGGTCATCACGGCGCTCGAGAAACTCAACGTCATCGGGCTCAACAACGTCGTGAAGTACATGGAACAGGAGTACGGCATTTCCGCCGCAGCTCCGGCCGCAGCCGCAGCCGCTCCCGCCGCAGGCGGAGGCTCAGCCGAGGCGGCTGAAGAGAAATCGAGCTTCAACGTGGAGCTCACGGAAAGCGGCGCTCAGAAGATCGCCGTGATCAAGGTTGTCCGCGAAATCACGGGTCTCGCACTCGGCGATGCCAAGGCCGCCGTGGACGGCGCGCCGAAGGTCCTCAAGGAGGGCGTCCCGAAGGCCGAGGCCGAGACAATGAAGAAGAAGCTCGAGGCCGCAGGTGGCAAGGTGACGTTGAAGTA
>CAZUFJ010000007.1:0-3449 GCA_964619805.1 uncultured Candidatus Peribacteria bacterium
TCCATGTAATATTACATGGATACAAAGTGCTCTTTCTGAATGGCCTCGAACCTACACGACGGCAAACGCCCTTCCAAACTCCACAGCGGCGGCCGGGCCGTTCCCTGTGATGATCATACCATCCGTGACGACGTCTTTTTCCTCCACGATCGCGCCGTGATCGGCGAGGAATTTTTTCTGCGTACCGTTTCCATCGTCCCAGCATGTCGCATGAATATCGCGAAGGGAGCCCGCCGCCGCGAGGATCAAGGGCGCGATACAGATCGCCCCGAGGGGTTTGCCTGCGGCAATGATTTCGCGCGCTATGCGATGCGCTTCTAAATCCCCAATCAAGACTTCGGCTCCCGGACCACCGATGAAACCGATGCGATCGAAATCCGTGACCCGGACATCGCGGAGCGCGAACTCCGCCTGTTCTTTTCCACCGAATTTTCCGATGCAGGGACCGCATTCGCTGCTTGCGATCTTCACGGTGAAGCCCGCTGCGAGGAGCCCCGCGCGCGTACCTTCGAGCTCCCGATCTTGGAAACCCTTCTGCGCGATGATAAGGAGGGCACTCGACATAACCACAGTATGCCTTCATTTGCCTTCCTTATGAAGAAATCTTGAAAGAAACCGCCAAAAGGTGTATAATTCTTTGATGCCCGCTGAAAACCCAAACACACCTCCCGATAACGGTGCTTCGCGCCGCCGGGAGCAACGTGAAGACAACGGAAAAATGAGCCGCCGCCAAGCGAGCGAACAACGTGAGCGCCGCAGGCAACGGGAAAAACCCCGCGCGGATCCTCTGCGCGACGCCTCCGAACGCCGGTCAGCAGCGGGGCAACTCTCTTCCGCGGAAGAAGAATCGCAGCGAGAAATCGAGCGACGAAAGCGCGAGGCTGCCTACAACTTGGAAACGACATCCGAGAAAGAAGGGTTGAAGCAGCGTGAGGAGGCGGCGAATACGGAAATCAAGAGAATCTACGAAGCAATTCAGCACAAAGAGACTGCGGCGTTGCGAAATATCGCGGGTGCGCAAAAGGCCCATAGTGAGTTATGGTTTTTTGAACGATGGGGTAGCAACGAACCGTCATCCATCGAAGAAGATAAGAAATACTTACAGCAACTGGGGGGAATCCGCGAACGATTGCTGCGCAATTGGATCGCAGCGGACAAAATCCCATCCGATGAAATGCGCATCGACCAGAAGGAGATTCTGATCCGCACGATGATCACCGTGAACCCCGATGGGTCTACGAGCGGCGAGCTGAATTCAGCCTCCCCCGATTTCAAAAAATTGCGCGCGCAGTGTAAACAAATGGAGAAAAATTTGGACTACGCGGAGACCGGTCTGCATGTGGCGCAGATGGCGCTCGAAATTACGGCCTCGAGGGTCGCAGGGCCCCCGGGACTCGCGGTCGCGATGGCACCAAGGTACATCGTGCGCGTCTGTCAAAGTATCGACTCTGGCGGCACGACCGACAGCATGGCGAACATCGGGCTCGATCTGGTGCAGGACGTCATCCTCACCTACATCGGCGGAGGAGGAGGCGGCAAGATGGCAAAGGGAGCGCTCGCGCGCATGGGACCCTTGGCCAACAAAGTTGCGGGCAAGGTCATCGAAGGTTTCAAGAAAGCCTCTGAAGGAGGATGGACGAAGAAAGCGATCTCATTCCTCCTGCAAGAAATTGCCGAGTCGTTCCGCGATGCGGAGATCCAACACTGGATCGAGGAAGCGAAGGCCGCGATCAGCGGCAAGCCGAATCAACATACACGTGTAGGTGATGCTACGAGCAACCTGACGAGCAGGTTGGCGCTGAAGGGACTCTTTGGCGCGGGAGGAGCGGGACTAAAATTACTCTCGAAGGTCAAAGACAAACTGCGGCCGCAGCCCGGCGAAAAACTGAATACCCGGTCCCTGCGGGATGACCCGGACATACAGAGCATGCGCGATGAGATCATGAAGTTGCCGAATACTCCAGAAGGCAACGTCCAGCGCATCGAAGCCGCACGAATGCTCATGGAGCTCAAAGGGAAAACACTCTCGGCAGCGCAGGAGCAGGCGATCATTGACATTCACAGCATGGGTACGCCGATCACGCAGAATGGAAAAACAACGTACAGCAAAGAGGATCTGAGAAAAAAGGCAGAGGAAGCGGAAAAACTGTTTGAGAAGGACGAGTTGGATGCGTTCTTGCGTCTCGGCATAACAGGATCGCATCCTTCGATTCCCCTGCCACCCCCACCGCCCGGCAAGCCTGGAAACAAGCCGGTCGAGACACCCGCTCCAGTAGCGCCGAAAACTCCGGAAGCTGCACCACAGGCAGCTCCGAAGGCACAACCAACCTCTACGCCTCCGCCGGCTCGCTCGGCACC
The DNA here is from genome assembly GCA_964619805.1 of uncultured Candidatus Peribacteria bacterium. Classification (GTDB taxonomy): domain Bacteria; phylum Patescibacteriota; class Gracilibacteria; order Peribacterales; family Peribacteraceae; genus 2-02-FULL-52-16. The sequence goes on from CAZUFJ010000007.1 coordinate 2,359, forward strand.
CGCGAAAGCACCTGCACCGCCCGATCGCTGGGCAATCGATACGGAAATTCGAAATGCTTCACTTCAAACAAAGAGCGGACCTGCGAGTGGAGATTTCCGTATCACGCACGTTTCTGCCAATGGAAAAGACGTGCGCGTTGAGCAACTCATCAACGGACAACCAAGTGGAAAATTTTTCTGGATTGAAAAGAACATTAGCAATATCAAAGCAGTTCCCCCAAAGCTTGATATTAAAAATCCCACGCCATCGGAGCGACGAATGCTCTTGGAAGGTGGTCAGTATGTGGAGAAAGTGAATACGAAAACAGGACAGAGGGAACTTGTTGCTTACAAAGATTTGTCTCCTGCGGAACAAGCGAGACATGCGGGTTATAAGGTCATTCACGACAACCCTGCTCCCACACCCGCAAGTGCGCCACAAGCAGCGCCCAAAGCACCGTACAAAATTCCACCGCCGCCACCAGCCCCCAAAGAAGTTGCGCGACAGAATTTGTTAGAACAATTTTCTCTACAAGACATCACACCAGAAAAATACAATGCTTTGATGAAAAAATTTGTTGCGCCGGGCGCAGAGTTCAATTTGAAAAACGATTTGAATAACACTCTCCTTGCGGCAGAACAGGGGGACTACACGGGATGGACCGCACGTTTCAATCAGATGATGCAAGGAATCCGTGGAAATCTGAGTCCAAAAGATGCTCAGAAGCTCCAGGAGTTCAAAAAGAAATTAGAAGAAATTTGTCCTCACCCAAATGCACGAACGCAAGCAAATACACCCAAAACACAACCGATGGCTCCTGCTCCACAAAAAGCTCCAGCAACGCCAAAAGCACCGCTACAAGCTTTAAATAAAGATGCAAATACTTCTTCTTTACTTAAAGTTGAAAATATAAAAATCGATCAAGCATGGCATAATAATGATTTCCGAGGGGTCAAAGTCACCGATACCAAAAGCGGAGACGACGTCATCGTCAGATACGGCGTTGCAAACTTTTTAGTAAAAACCGACGTCAGCGACTTTCTTAAAAATGGAACTCCCCTTGCAGAGGGTCTTCCATTCAATAAAAACGTAGAGGCACAAAAAGCCCTGC
>CAZUFJ010000008.1:0-9611 GCA_964619805.1 uncultured Candidatus Peribacteria bacterium
CTCGGGCAATCTGTTGACGGATGGGACTCCAAATAAGGTCTTCGATTGTCTGAAGCAATTCCTGCCTCACCGAGAAAAGCACAAGTTCGAAAGGCGCCTCCCAACATTCCAACAGCTTTCCATGATTCATGTTACTATAAAAGCACATTTACTCTACAAAGCAATTATTCCCCGCTGGCACTTCCTCTCCGTGAAAACTGGTGTACGGCTGGGAGTGGCGGGGCTATCCTGAAGCCCCTCAATTTACGCTACCTGACTCTCTGTGAACTTCTTCGATGTGCTGAATAAAATCCTCGGCGATCCAAATGAAAAGGAGCTGAAGCGCCTGTGGCCGATCGCGCATGAGGTGCGGGGAAAATATAAGACGCCGGAAATCCAAGCGTTGACGCTCGAGGATCTACCCAAGGAGACGGAAAAATTTAAGGAACGAATCAGAGCCGGCGAAACGGTGGACGCTATGTTGGTTCCCGCGTTCGCCGTGGTGCTCCGCGCCTGCGACCTGCTCATGGGGAAGAAAACGACGATTGGCAGACAGGAATTTGTCTGGAACATGGCGCCGTTTGACGTGCAGATCCTCGGAGGCATCGTGCTGCACCGGGGCAATATTTCCGAAATGAAGACAGGGGAAGGAAAGACGCTCGTGTGTACGATGCCGGTGTACCTCAATGCACTTGAGGGTAAAGGCGTGCACGTCGTGACTGTGAACGACTACCTGGCAAAAAGAGATAGTCAGTGGATGGGTCTGCTCTACGAAGCGATCGGGCTCAGCGTCGGCTGTATCGTCCATGGCATTTCCACGGAAACGCGCTGTGCCGCCTATGCGAGCGATGTGACGTATGGAACGAACAATGAATTTGGTTTCGATTACCTGCGCGATAACATGGCGAGCTCGATCAAGCGCCAGGTGCAGCGCGGCCTTCACTATGCGATCGTCGATGAAGTGGACTCCATCCTCATTGATGAGGCGCGCACGCCGCTCATCATCAGCCAGCCTGCGGAGGAATCGACGGTGAAGTACCAGCAGTACGCGCAGCTTGTCGGGAACCTGGAGGAACATACTCACTTCAACCGCGACGAAAAGCAGCGCACGGCGGTGCTAACAGAGGAGGGTGTTAAAAAGATGGAGCAACTGCTCGGCGTTGAAAACATTTACACCGAGCGCGGGTTTGAGGAAGTGCACCACATCGAGCAAGCTCTCCGCGCGCACGCGATCTACAAGTGCGACGTGGATTACGTGATCAAGGAAGGCGAGATCATCATCGTGGATGAATTCACCGGCCGCTTGATGCCGGGCCGCCGCTACAGCCACGGTCTCCACCAGGCGATCGAAGCAAAGGAGAGGGTCGCGGTGCAGCGCGAATCGAAGACGCTTGCGACGATCACGTTCCAAAACTATTTCCGCCTCTACGGGAAGCTCGCGGGCATGACGGGTACGGCGAAAACGGAAGAAGAAGAATTCGAATCGATCTACAAATTGTCGACAATCGTCGTGCCGACGCACAGGCCATCGCACCGCACCGATCAGCCGGACGCGATTTACCGCAGCGTAAAAGCAAAATTCCATGCCGTCGCAAACATTGCGAAGGAGAAGCACGAACGCGGACAACCGGTGCTCGTCGGTACGACCTCGATCGAGAAATCCGAGGCGCTGTCGCTCCTTTTGAAAGAACAAGGAGTTCCACACCAGGTGCTCAATGCCAAGCAGCATGAAAAGGAAGCGGAGATCATCGCAAAGGCGGGCGAACGCGGCGCCATCACGATCGCGACGAACATGGCAGGACGCGGAACCGACATTAAACTTGGTGAGGGTGTCGCAGATCTGGGGGGGCTCTGCATTCTCGGCACCGAACGACACGAAGCGCGCCGCATCGATAACCAGCTGAGGGGACGGAGCGGACGCCAGGGCGACCCCGGCGAAAGCAGATTCTTTGTGTCGATGGAGGATGATCTGATGCGTCTGTTTGGCGGCGACAGACTCAAGTCCATGATGGAGCGACTGAATGTCCCGGAGGATGTGCCGCTCGAGAATCGCATGGTCTCGCGCGCGATCGAGAGCGCACAGAAGAAAGTGGAGGGACGCAACTTCGACATCCGCCGTCACGTGCTGCAGTACGACGACGTGATGAACAAGCACCGCGAAATTATCTACAAGCGTCGTCAGAAAATCCTCGAAAAGATTGCATCGGAGGAAACAGAGAGCCGTACCGACAGGGAGTTTTCCGCATTGCACACGGATGTGCTCGCATCACTGAAGCGTGAGGCAGCCGCTATCGTCGAGTCGCACACGCCGGGGGAGGATAGTGAGTACTGGGACGCAAAGGAGATGTGTGAGGGAATTTCAGCCTTCCATGAGCCTCTGGGCGCGATTGCAACGGAGGAGAAACTCAAGTCATTCCAGGACAAAGATCTCCTGAAGACGTTCGTCACGGATCTGCTTGTGAACTACTACGTGGAAAAATGTACCAAGGCCGATGCTGCGTCGGTCGATCGCGCAGAAACCGTCATCACACTGCGTGCCATCGATTCGCATTGGATGGATCACATCGACGATATGTCGCATTTGCGCGAACAAGTCGCATTCGCCGGCTACGCACAGCGCGATCCCTTGATCGAGTACCAGGACCAAGGGTTCCGCCGCTTTGCGCAGCTGCTTTCGATGATCCAGGGAACGATCATTCAGATGCTGCTCCAGGCAAACTTCGCAGATTTCGCGCCGCGCGTGCTCGTGGAATTGGAACAAGAGGAGATTGAAGGGGCCGTGACGAACGAGGGAGAAATTGAAGGCATTCTCGAGAGCGGCACAGGGCCGAGTGCTGTCCTTGCGAAGCCCGCTAGAAATGCAATGGCTGTCCCAGAGTCCGGTGGCGCCACGGATCTTTCATCTCTCATGGGTGGCGCAAGGCATCCACCAAAGCAAATGCCAAAAGCAGGGGCACACGTCGGCCGCAATGATCCGTGTCCGTGCGGCAGCGGCAAAAAGTACAAGAAGTGTCACGGGAAAGCCTCCTAATTTACAATAAATCAACTATGCATTTTGGACTCCCCTGAGCCAACAATGCGCCGTGCTACCATAGGAAACCTTATGACTGCCCCAAATATGCTCGGCCACGCACCTCAAATTGCAGAGCTCGCTTCGGATATTACGAGCGGCAACGTTTCGCATGCGTACTTACTGTCGGGCCCGAGGCATCTCGGGAAATTTACGATCGCAACATGGTTTTCCCGTGAGCTCCTCACGATTGGCGCAGCGGATGAGGAAGAAAAGAAGACGATCGTCGGGCGTATGGAACGATTGCTCCACCCCGACTACCTGCAGATTGATCAATTATGGATTGAGGACGTGTGCGAGGATCCCGATCTGATCGCACGCTCAACGAATATCCCCCAGCATCATCGGAAAGAAGCAAAAGCGAAAACAAATGAAATCGGTATTGAGGATATTCGCGCGCTCCAGCAGAGGCTCTTTGAGGTGGGGGAGCGCAGGCATCGCTGTTGTGTGATTCGCGAAGCAGAGCGAATGCGCGAGGTGGCGACAAATGCGCTTCTGAAAATTCTGGAGGAACCTCCGGAGGGCGTTGTGTTCATCTTGACGACGGAATCCGCATCGGCGCTGCTCCAAACGCTCCTTTCCCGCGTGCGTCAGATCCGTTTCTTTCCGCTTTCCAAGGCCGAACTTCAGCCAATGATGACCGATGTTGCTCCCGATGATGCACATTTCCTCGTGCACTTGGCACAAGGCGCACCAGGTGTGATCGCGGAACTAAAAGCAGATCCAGAGAAGCTGCGCATCGAGAAACAGATCCACGGGCAGGCGACGGATTTCTGGAATGCACCGTCGCCGCTCGCGCGCATGCAACTTTTGAAGCCGCTTCATGAGCGAGGGGAAGCTTCCGAAAGGTTCCTGCTCCACCTTGCGCTCGCGCTTCGCGAGCGGTCAACAGATGCAATCGCAAAAGAAGCTACGGCATTCAATCGGTTGGCGTCGGGCCTTCGCACAAATGCACACCGAAAATTATTGAGCGAGCAGTTTGCCCTAAGCGTTGCATGATCGTTTCGAACTGACGCGCAGGTAGGCAACCTGCGCCGGGAGTGGTTGTCATAGAAAGAAAATTTTCTCCAGCGCGTATTGCCCACGTGCGTCCGTAGCGAACTAAACCTTCGCGAGCTGCGTCAATTTTGCCTTCACCCCCTCATCGTACGGCTCCAATTTGTTGATGCGTCGGTATGTTTCCTCAGCTTTGTCGCTGTAGCCGAGCTGCAAATAGCACTCCGCAAGCAGGTGCAGCAGCTGCGTATCGCGCGAGAGGCGTACGGAGGCTTTCTCCAAAAGCGGCGCCGCCTCTTCAAATCGTTGTGCGGCAATGCAGGCGCGGCCAAGCGCGGCCGAGCGATCGGGTGTTTGCGGGTCGCGGTTCAATGCTTCCTGATAGGCGTGGCACGCCTCTACAAATTTCTGCTGGCGATAGAACGCGAGCCCCAAGTTGCTGTGGAACGACACGTCGTCACGATGCTGCAGAAGTTCTTTGTACATCGCCTCCGCTTTCGATTCTCTTCCGGTCGTGAGGTAGAGCTTCGCGAGCTCGGCCTGCACGTCGAACGTGCGCGGCTGGATGGTGAGTGCCTGGATGAAGAGGCGCTCCGCTTCCTCGATGCGGTTCTGAGCGAGCGCTTTCTCGGCACTGCGGACAAGCGAGCGAACCTGCTGCAGCTCGATCGCGGAGGTTCTCGGGTTCTTCTTCGGTTTTACGATCAGTGTCTCCTCGACGAGCTGCGCCCCGCGTTCCTCTGCAGCATTGAATCGCTGGCGGATGCTCCTAACAAAGCGGCGCACCTCGCGATTGCGTAGCATCGCCCGCCCGCCGAGGAGGGCGCAAATGCCAAAGAGAGATCCGAAGAGGACAAAGACGTAAATCATGAAGGGAGGTACATTCCAGCGCTTCAGACTATCATTCCAGACATTCTGAGGCAAGGGAACAAATTGGGAATTGGTGCAACCACCGGGACACTCCTTCAAAGCTTCGGGCGAAGGAGAGGGCCCCGGACACGTGAGGCTTCTTCCTATAGGGGCACAGCGCGCTGTGCCCCTACCGTGGGTGTTGCAGGAGCAACAAGAAACGGGCAGAGGAAATCGTCGGCTCAGAGAAGGAACGATGGAGATCAACCAGATCGAGATTCTGTCATGGGTTGGGAGCCACGGCGTTTGCGAACGCGCATGGCTGCTGGCAATTAATATTCAATCACTTCCACGGTCACGTCGCCCCGCACTTCACTCTGCTCTGTCCAACAATGCTTCAAGATCAATATCATCAAGCTGACTGTGAACTGCTTTCTGCTCTTGTCGTAAAACATATTCATGTGCTGAATTCATGCCCGGAGTTGCTCCGGGTGTTGCCAATAGATCGGCACGACAAGATGCCTGGGTAATGCCGTGCCATTTTGGTTCCTGATACTCATTAATGCTGGGCATATGCATGCGGGAAAGAAATGAACAATATCCAGTAAACCAGAAAACCAGAAAACTAACAAACTAATATTCAATCACTTCCACGGTCACGTCGCCCAGCACTTGGCTCTGACAGCTGAGTCTGTCCGGATCATTCACAATCCCCATGTTTTCTTCTTTCTCGTTTCGCGGACTCAGGTTCTGCATTCCCTCCTGCACTTTGCACATGCAGGTTGTACAGAAACCGTTGCCGCCGCAGGCGTGTTCCATCGGGATATCGTGATCGAGCGCGATCTGGAGGATTGTTCCCCCCTCATTCGCTTCGATGACGCGTTTCTGGCCGGACACGATGAACGTGACTTTGGGCATTCGTACAAAGCATACTAGATTCTCGCACCTCAATACTCCACTATTCCCGTATATGGCAGCGCTGCTCGAAATCAAGGATCTCCACGTCTCCATTGATGGGAAGGAGATTGTGCGTGGCGTAAGCCTCCGTATTGCCGAGGGCGAGACGCATGCAATCATGGGCCCCAATGGATCTGGCAAATCGACGCTCGTCCATGCGCTGATGGGCCATCCGAAGTACGAAGTCATCAAGGGTTCCGTTACATTTTGTGGTAAGAATCTTCTTGTGATGAAGCCCGAGGAGCGAGCCCAAGCCGGGCTCTTCCTCGCATTTCAATATCCGAAAGAAATCGCGGGCGTAACGTTTCGGAGTTTTCTGTTTGCCGCTCATGCGGCGATTCATCCGAAGGAAAAACTCTCGCCGATTTCCTTTCAAAAGAAACTTGCGGAACACATGCGAGCACTCCGCATGGATCCCGCGTTCGCCGAGCGGCACGTGAATAAAGGATTCAGCGGCGGTGAGAAAAAGAAGGCGGAAGTGCTCCAGATGGCGGTACTGCGCCCCACGCTCTCATTGCTCGATGAAACGGATTCGGGATTGGATGTCGATGCGCTCCGGATTGTTGCGGAGGGCGTGAATCAATTGCGAAGCCCGAACGCCTCGTTCCTGATCGTCACGCACTATGCGCGGATCCTCGGGTACGTGAAACCAGATTGCGTACACGTGATGGTGCAGGGCAAGATTGCTGAGAGCGGCGGACCGGACTTTGCGGCAACTCTCGAAAAAGAAGGATACGAACAATACGGTGCGGGCACGGAAAAGAAGAAGATTGCCTTGGATCTGTAAGAAACTCGACAGGTCTCCGTCTCACGTAGTACAATCATGTCTTCTTCCCTCGTTCGTATGCCCACAGAACAGACGATCAATATCCGACCCCCCGTGTGGTTACCCATCATCGTCGTGCTCCTCGGCGGACTCCTCTTCATTGGAGGAAAATTTGTTGAGAGCTATGATCCAAATCCGACGCTCATCACGGTTTCCGGCGATGGAAAAGTTTCCGGTGCTCCCGATATTGCGGAGGTCAGCCTGGGCGTGCAGACGGGCCCGATGGCGACCAGCAAAGCCGCCATGACAACATTGGAAACCGACATGACGAAGGTCCTCGCCTCAATCAAAGGAATGGGCATCGAGGACAAAGATATCCGCACGCAACAAGTATCACTCAACCCGATCTACGATTGGACGACGGGTAAGCAGACACTCAAGGGGTACGAAGCGACGCAGTCGGTCGTGGTCAAAGTCCGTGATCTGGATAAAGTCGGTGATGTGATTTCCGGCGCGTCGTCGCATGGCGCAAATCAAGTCGGAGGCGTCACATTTACCATGGATGATCCGGATAGATTCCGTGCATCCGCTCGTGCGGAGGCAATTGCCGAAGCGAAGGCGAAGGCGCAGAGACTGGCCGATGATCTCGGCATGCGACTCGGAAATGTGAAGGGATTTAGCGAGGATGGAGGATATGACCCACCAGCGCCATACATGATGCGCGGGTTTGGCGATATGACGGAAAAGGAGTCGCTGCCCGTTCCAGAGGGGGAGCAGGATGTGACGGTCACGGTCACGCTGACGTACGAATTGAAATAGTTTGGCTGAGAGACGCCCCGCCATTTTGTATTCTTTGTCATTCCTTCCATCCATTTCGTGCGCCCACGCGCTGAATGAGCTGCCTTATCCTGTGGCCCCAGGTTTGCATCAGCCTCGACGATTTTGCCGATCCGTTCGTCGCCTTTCCGTTTACATACGATCCATGTACCGAGGAGTTCGCGTGCGACGGTTGCCGCATCTCGGTCGTAGAAGCTGCGGGGGAATGGTGTTTCCGTGGTTCCATCCTATCGTCATCTGATTCGTTTTTGCGTGCTTCGTAGAGATCGTACGGAGGGAAAAGATTCTCATATGCTGGCGTCATTTCAAAATCTCCAAATTTGTCTTGGAGCGCTTGTCGAATGGTGCTTCGAAACTGATAAGGTAGGAAAACTCCGTCCTGAGCCAGAACTTCGTATGCGCGCTCCATCATTTCACGGCGCATTTCCTCCGACATGCCATCAAAGGGGATGCCTGACACCAAATATTCCGGAGGTGGAAGACCCATATGCTCTAGTAATTCTGCTGTGTCCCTCGCATCCCCCTCAATTGGGATCATACGAGGATCATGGATATTTTCCTGAAGAGCTTCAAATAAAACGGGATCATTTTCTATCGCTACAAGTGTTCCATCCGGGGGAAGTTTTTTAAGAAGTGCCTTTGTTACAGATCCAGTACCAGCGCCCCACTCCACAATATTTTTGGGTGCAGGGGTCTGCATCAGATTCGCGATCTTGCGTGCTGTCCACGGAAATGTCGGCAAGAGCGTCGCAACGCTCGGGTTCTTGCGGAACCTGGTGGCAATCGCCAGTGCTTCTTTTGCGAAACCCATACAGATGAGTATCGCATATTTCCTTTCATGAATCGAAGGAGATTCCGATGATCTTCATTACTTCCCCTGCATAATGATGCTATTCTGTTCCCCCTATGACCCGAGTCAAAGCCTCACTTCCGGCGAAGAAGACGGCCACAAAAGAGCCAATCTTTGGTCACCTGGAGCGAAGTGTTTTCGACGATGCGAATCCGTCGCCGTATGCAGATGGGCTCAAAAAGGGTATTGATGAAGAACTTGTGCGCAGAATCAGCGCCGACAAAAAAGAACCTGCATGGATGTTGGAACACCGCCTGAAATCACTCAAGATTTTTAAAGAAAAAGAGATGCCGATGTGGGGTGCGGATCTTTCGAAGCTCGACCTCGATAATATTATTTACTATGCGTCCGCAGGGGCCAAGGAAACGGATAACTGGAGCGAGGTGCCGGAGGAAATCCGCAAGGTCTATGATCGTCTCGGCATCCCCGAGGCGGAGAGGGCGATGCTTGCTGGCGTCGGCGCGCAGTACGAGAGCGAGATGGTGTATCACAACTTGAAAAAGGAATGGGAGGATATCGGCGTCATCTTCCTCGACATGGATGATGCGCTCCAGAAACACGAAGCTCTTGTTCGCGAGTATTTCATGAAATGTGTCCCTGCCACGGATCATAAGTTCGCGGCGCTCCATGGCGCCGTGTGGAGCGGGGGAACGTTCCTCTATGTTCCAAAGGGTGTCCGTGTGCGTGATCCGCTCCAGGCGTATTTCCGCATGAACGCAAAGAACATGGGGCAATTCGAACACACACTGATCATCGTCGAAGATAGCGCTGATGCGCACTACATCGAGGGGTGCAGTGCGCCGAAGTATGGATCGCAGGGACTCCATGCCGGTCTCGTCGAGATCTTCGTGAAGCCGGGCGCCAAGTGCCGCTATAGCTCGGTCGAAAACTGGAGCCGCGATACGTATAACCTGAATACGAAACGTGCGATCGTAGAAAAAGACGGCACCATGGAGTGGATCGGGGGCAATATGGGATCGGGGGTGACGATGCTCTACCCCTGCAGCGTGCTCGTCGGCGAGGGCGCGCGCTGCGATCACATGGCGATTGCATTCGCGAATGCGGGCCAGTGGCAGGATACGGGCGCCAAGGTGTTTCACATGGCGCCGCACACCTCGAGCAAAGTCATTTCGAAATCCATCAGCAAGGGCGGCGGCACGGCCGTGTACCGCGGCCAGCTGAAAGTCGCGCCGCACGCGCACGACTGCACCGCGAACGTCGAATGTGATGCACTCCTGCTCGATGATAGTTCACGCACCGACACGATCCCCGATATTCAGATCCGCAATAACGAAGTGACGATTGCA
>CAZUFJ010000009.1:0-2539 GCA_964619805.1 uncultured Candidatus Peribacteria bacterium
GCAGTAGTACTCCATGCATGTTTCTCGTTGCTCGTTGGCTCGTTTTTCGTTATGGACGGATGTGTTTTTCTGATCCCGGGACGCGGCGTCCCGGCTGCGGGGACTTACAACATCTTTCTCAATTGCTCCTCTGAAATTATCTTCACTCCAAATTTCTCCGCATCATCCAGCTTCGAGCCGGGATCTTCACCCGCGAGGACAAAATCTGTTTTCTTACTGACCGATCCACTTACGTTCCCCCCGCGTTCCTTGATGGCGCTTCGCGCCTCTTCGCGGCTCATGGTCGGCAGTGTTCCCGTGAGAACGAACGTTTTTCCTGTAAAGACCTGCTTGCGTTCGCTTCCCTCTGGAATGAGCGCAATCACACCCGCATGGTCGAGCTTTTGCAGGAGTACTTTGCTGGAGTGCTGCAGAACCCAATGGATGAGCGCATCAGCATTTACAATGCCAATGCCCTCCAGGGCATCGAGGGCTTCAGGATGAAGCCCCTGGAGCGTTTTCCAGATATCCCCTGCCGTCACCCCGCGGATCTTCACCCTGCGCCGCTCCGATGCTCCGAAGAGCGAGGTCTGCTTTGCGACTTCTTCGCGCTCCTCGACGGTCAGGGTCTTTGATGGCCAGGGGATTCTTCGTGCCAGGATCTCCGCAGTTTCGCGGCCGATGTGGCGGATGCCGAGGCCGAAGAGAAAGCGCTCGAGTGGCACGCGCCGGGCGCGATGAATCGAACGCAAAATATTTTCGGTCTTCCTTTCCTTAAAAAGCGGCAGGCTCATCAAGTCTTCTGTTGTGAGCGCAAAAATATCTCCGGCATCCTCGATCAGATCCGCGGACAGCAATTCCTCAATCGTCTCTGCACCGAGCCCTTCGATATTGAACGCGACACGCGACACGAAGTGCTCGATCTTGCCCTGTACCGCGGCGCCACAATCGGGGTTCGGGCAGCGGTGCACCGCTTCAGATTCGGGACGAACGATGGTCGTGCCGCAGTGGGGGCACGCGGAGGGAAACCGGAAAGACCTTGCGGATGTTGGCCGCAATTTCAGCAACACTTCGCGCACTTCGGGGATGATGTCCCCTGCCTTGCGGACGATCACGGTATCGCCGATTCTGACATCAAGTCGCGCGATTTCCCCTTCGTTGTGGAGCGTGGCGCGCGTCACCGTCGTGCCCGCAAGCTGCGTCGGTGTCAGCACCGCGACGGGGGTGATCGCACCCGTGCGCCCGACCTGGAGGTGAATCTTCAGAATCTGCGCCGTCTTTTCTTCCGCGGCAAATTTATATGCGCGCGCCCAGCGCGGCGCCTTGGCGGTGGAGCCGAGATCGCGCTGCGTACGACGGTCATTGACCTTCAAGACAAGACCATCAATATCGAATGGAAGTTTCTCCCGTTCTTTTTCCGCCTGTAAAAATATTTTTCGAATCTCTGCGATACCTCCAATAATTTTCCATCCACGATGCGTGGGCAGACCGGCTTCGTGCAAGAATTCCATGAGCGAAGATTGCGACTCGATCTTCAATATATCCGCACTTTCGGTGTCGAGTCCGTAGCAAAATATTTGGAGATTGCGGTTCGAAGCGACGCTCGGATCCAGCTGTCGCACGCTTCCCGCTGCGGCGTTCCGTGGGTTTGCGAAGCGGTCCTCTTCTGGCAAATCGCGGTTGACCTTCGCGAGCGCCGCTTTCGGCATGTAGACCTCACCCGAGATCTCGATGAACGCAGGCGCGCTCGGAGAAAATTTTCCCGTGAGCGTGAGTGGCAGCACAGAAATTGTTCTGACCGTGTGTGTCACATCTTCACCCTCGACGCCATTGCCGCGTGTCACAGCGCGTTTGAAGACGTACGTTGCCCCTTTGCGTTCGTACACGAGCGAGATATTGAGCCCGTCGATCTTCAGCTCCGCGATCAGTGGAATGTGCGTGGCGTTTCCCTCCATTGGAATCCCAAGTGCACGACGTATCTGCACAAACCACTCGCGAATCTCCTCCTCGGAAAAGACATCCATCAACGATTCCTTGGGGCGTAAGTGCGCGACCTTGGGCAGTCGCCCGTCGAGCGGCGCACCGACCCGCTGCGTCGGGGAATCCGCGGTGATGAGATCTGGGAATTCCTTCTCGATCGCAATGAGCTCCTGCTTCAGCGCATCGCGCACGTCCTCGGAAACCTCCGTGCGGTTCGCAATGAAGTAGGCTCTGTTGAGACGCCATAGTTCACTGCGAAGTTTCTCTGCCCTTTTTTTTGCATCAGTATGATTCATGAAGAGCAAGGAACGAGCAACGAGTAACAAGAAACAATTTCATCACTCAACAATAATGACCCCCTCCATCCCTAATTCCTTATGCCCCTGCACAGCGCACTGGAACGGATAGGAACCCGCGCGATCGGGGATGAATGAGAATTCCTGCATTGGGTTGACGAGCAGGAAATTGAGACCGAGCCCCGGCACGGTGAAGGTATGCATGCCGGTTGTGCGGAATCGCAGCGTCACGAATGTGCCTTTCTTCACACGGATCATCGAAGGCGTGAAGCTGTAATCCGCAA
>CAZUFJ010000010.1:0-4421 GCA_964619805.1 uncultured Candidatus Peribacteria bacterium
GTGAAGAGTGGATAGGGCTCCTGTACAATCCATTCCTATGAAGATTCTTGTGACCGGCTCCATCGCCTACGACGTGCTGCTCGGCTACGACGGATCGTTTGCGGATGCGCTCACGGGGAATGATCTAGAACATCTATCGGTGTCGTTCTTTAGTCCCCACTTCGCGCGCCATCACGGTGGCACGGGTGCGAATATTGCATGGAATCTGAAATTGCTGCTCCAGGATCCGCTCCTCGTCGGCACCGTCGGCTCCGACGGCGGCGCTTACACGGCGCTTCTCGAAGAGCGGGGGATCGCAACCGAGCGTATCGAGGTGCTCCGAGATCACGTAACCGCGACCGCGATCATCGGCACGGATACCGCCGAGCGCCAGATCACGTTCTTCCACCCCGGCGCGGATTCGCACGGATCGTGGCCGGATCTTTCAGACGATCGCGATGATGTGAGTTTCGGCCTCGTCGGCGCTCGCGATGCTTTGCTCATGATGCAGGCGGTTCGATGGTTTGAGAGCGCAAAAGTTCCGTTCCTCTTCGATCCAGGGCAGCAGGTGCTGGCTCTCAGCGGAGACGAGCTCCTCTCCGCCGTTCGCGCCTCGGCCGGTGTCGTCGTGAACGCGTATGAATTTGGAATGCTCGCGGATACATTGAAGCTCTCGACGGAGGAGATCTTGAAGCACACGCCGTTTCTCATTGTAACGCACGGCGAGGAGGGCCTCACGCTCACTACGAAGAAAAAGTCGGAGGTGATCCCCGCATGTCCTGCCGAGCGCTTGGTGAACCCCACCGGCGCAGGCGATGCACTGCGCGCGGGTTTGCTCACGGGACTCGCAGCCAAGTGGCCGCTCCGGGAGTGCGCGCGCCTCGGCGCCTCGGTTGCATCGTTTGTCGTGGAACACGAAGGAACATTGCTCGATTACCTGGATATCAACGATGTCCTGACGCGTGCGGAACTGACGTACGGGGAGAGGCTTCCAGAGATCTTGTGAGGGAATAGAAGCAATAGAGGAAATAGATGGAATAGACGAAATACGATAACCTTGATCTCCTATGGAGCAACGACCATACCAAAAATTGATCGCATGGCAGGAGGCCCACAGGCTATGTCTATGGGTGTATAAGATGACAAAAAAATTTCCTGCTGAAGAAAAGTTTCGACTCGTTAACCAGATGTGTCGATCCGCATATGGAGTGCCGATGAATCTAGCTGAAGGTAACTCGCGGAGATCAAAAAAAGACAAAGCTCATTTCTTTGAGATAGCTTTAGGATCCTTAGAAGAACTTCATTATCAATCATTACTTGCAAGAGATCTTGAATATATGAGCCTGGCGGAATTTACAGAAGCAGAAGACAAAATAGCTCGCACAAGCTATCTTGTAGCCAAGCTTCGAGCTTCCTGCTTGCAGGGTTCCTCTACTTCTTCTATTCCGTCTATTTCTTCTGTTTCCTCATCCCATGTCCTTCATTAAAGATCCAACACTTGCCACTCAGGGACGCCTAAACCTGGAGATCGCCGAAAAGCGCATGGGCGCATTGCTCCATCTGCGTGATCGTTTCAAGAAGAACAAACCATTTGCGGGGCTTACGATCGGCATGGCGCTCCATGTAACAAAGGAAACGGGCATCCTCATTCGGACATTAACTGCCGGTGGCGCCAAGGTTGCGATCACGGGGTGCAACCCGCTCTCGACCCAGGATGACGTGGCGGCGGCGCTCGCGGAGGAAGAAAACGTTCTCGTCTGGGCATACAAAGGAGAGAGCAACGAAGACTACTATCGATTTTTGACAGCAGTTGCAGAAACAGAACCCGCAATCACGATCGATGATGGATGTGACTTGGTCACGCTCATTCACGAAAAATTTCCTCATCAGCTTCCGAATATCATCGGTGGTTGTGAGGAAACGACGACGGGCATTATTCGCCTCAAGGCGATGGAGCGAGATGGCGCTTTGAAGATCCCGATGATTGCGGTCAACGACAACAAGACGAAGCACCTCATGGATAACTACTACGGCACGGGGCAGTCCACATTCGATGGCATCATCCGCTCCACGAACATGCTGATCGCAGGAAAGACGGTCGTGGTTGTCGGGTACGGCAGCTGCGGCAAGGGCGTTGCGATGCGCGCCAAGGGATTTGGTGCACAGGTGATCGTGACAGAGGTTGATCAATTTGCGGCACTGCAAGCCGCGATGGATGGCCATCGTGTGATGAAGATGAGCGAGGCGGCTCCTCTTGGCGATCTGTTCATCACCGTCACGGGAAATCTGCAGGTGATTCGATGGGAACACATGGATGCAATGAAGGATGGAACGGTGCTCGCAAACTCCGGCCACTTCGATTGCGAGTTGGATCTAAAGGCACTCGAATCAAAGAGCCGCCGCAAGCGTCGCGTGCGCCATTACTTGGATGAGTATCTGATGCCATCGGGCAAAATCCTCTACGTTGCGGGCGAGGGGAGACTCGTAAACCTGGCCTCCGCAGAGGGTCACCCAAGCGAAGTGATGAGCTTATCCTTCCTCGGACAAGCACTCGCATGTGAGTATTTGGTAAACAACCGCGGCAAGCTGCCGGTAGCGGTCATCACACTGCCGCCTGAAATTGATGATTTCATCTCGGGTCTGCAACTCGTAGCGATGGGAATCACGATCGACGAACTGACGTCCGAACAGGTGAAGTATCTCGCGAGCTGGAAAGAGGGAACCTAGCCCGCAGCCGGGACCCGTCTCCGCGGAGCTTCGCCGAGGCGAGCGTCGCGTCCCGGGGTTAATCTCGTTTTTGCCGTACCGATACAACGGTTCGCTTGCATAAGCCAAAATATTGTTATACAATACTATTATTCTTGACTTGCTCTTTGTACTCACTAAACTGCCCGCAATGTCTACTTTCTATATCTTTCCGCGTTTTGTGAAGTGCTTCTGGATTCCCTCCAGAGGGTGCTGCGCGTAAAGAACTTAAGTTGCAGCGCAGTCACCCTCCACCCACTTAGGGACGAGGGTTATCAGCAGTAGATCTTTGAAATCATTGGAATGTACCTACCCTGCTCTGTCTTCCCGGAATGGATCCAGGGAGAGCAGCTTCATGTTGCGGCACTTTTGTGCCAAGAGCGCGTTTCCTATTTTTTTGGGGAGTAGTTATGAATCGCTCTCGACGACTAGGATGTCAGCACAACAACGTTACAGTAAAAGCAGCCCCCTCACCGGAGGCTCTGAAACTGTTGGGCAATGCTCAAATTCGTGCCACATCTGGCACGAACAACGTTACGCTCGAGCGTCAGCAACGCTCAGCGAAAAAGCGGTCCTAGTCCCGCTACTCTCCCACCTCGTCCAACTCCTCCCGTCCCGCCTAATTTGCGGGAGGAGTTGGACACCTTTTTCTCCACTAAGACCGAGCAGGGTGCGTACATGGATGTACAATGTTCCTCATGGAACATAACAAGCAGTTTGCGGCGCTCCTCCGTCAGATGGCGTCGCTGCTTCTTGAAGATTCGGTGGAATTTAAACCCGCGGCGTATCTGCGTGCCGCGAAAACAATTGAGGATCTCGATCGTGATATTGCGACGATCGGTGATGAGAAAGAATTTCGAAAACTCCCAGGTATTGGCGAGGCGATTGCGGCGAAGGCATTTGAATTTATGAAGACCGGCCGCATTAAACATCTGGATGATCTGCGCAAAAAGCGCGGGGGCTTAAGCGAGGCACTCATGATGATTGAGGATCTGGGCCCCAAGCGCGTGCGGCAGATCCAGGCACTCGGGATCACGAGCGTTGCCGAGGTTATCAAGGCAGCGGAGGCCGGGAAGCTGCGCGACCTTCCTCGCTTTTCGGAGGTGATCGAGCAAAAGATTCTCGCGAATGCGAAGCGTGTGACGGAGCGAAGTAAGCGCTTCCCCATTGAAGAAGCAATTCTTTTGGTGGAGGAATTACTGAAGGCAGTGCGCGCAGTACCAGGCGTAGAGCGAGCGGAGGCGGCGGGTTCGTATCGCAGACAAAAGCCGACGGTGGGGGACATCGACATTGCGGTCGTCACCAAAAACCCCGAGGCTGTGTCGGACGCGATTTCGAAACTCCCGATCGTGCGTCATGTGGTTGCCCACGGTGATACGAAACTGTCGTTCGATCTGCCATCGGGCCTGCGCACGGATATTCGTTTCGTTGCCCGCGATCAGTGGGGGAGTGCGCTCCTCTACTTCACCGGTGATAAGGATCACAATATCGCGCTTCGCAAGCGCGCGATTGATCGCGGGTGGAAGCTGTCGGAATACGGACTTTTTTCCGGCGAGAAAATCCTTGCGAGCAAAGAAGAGGAGGATGTTTACAAGGCACTCGAGTTACCGTGGATAGAGCCGAAGGAGAGGACGGGAATATTGCCGAAGTGATGGCGTTTCAAAAAACAAAACTGTAGGACAGAAATATTTCTGTCC
>CAZUFJ010000011.1:0-3285 GCA_964619805.1 uncultured Candidatus Peribacteria bacterium
TAGGTGTTGTAGAGGCCGATCAAGATCTTTCCGCCCCTTCGACCTTGCTCAGGGCAGGCCGGCTTCACGAGCCGTAGCAACGCCTCGAATCCGCCGCGTGGATCTGGTGTGTGGTGGAGCACACCGCTGCAAATCAGGACGTCGACGGAATTTTCTGCGATCGGCATTTGGAAAATATTGCCCTGAACAAAATGAACATTCGCGAGGCCGAACTTACTTCGAAATGTTTCACCGAGCGTCAATGATGCGATGCTCTGGTCTGCGCCGATGACCGTGCGTGTTTGAGCGAGTCCCAGGAAGTTCGTCATCTGTCCCGTGCCGCACCCAACCTCCAATACTGTTGCAAATGGCGAGATTGCCTCATCGACCCACTTTCCAAACCCGCTTTTCCCAGCTTTATCGAGCAGCACCCCAGGACTATCAATGCCGTCGTACCCGGGGAATGTGAACTGCTCGTAAAATTTCTGCATTATCTGTCGTACGCGCTCCTCCTCCTCATTTTTCGTTGGCGTGAGGAGGCGGGGGATACCGGCAATAATCGGATAGCGAGTTCCGTCGGGGTCGATCAATACGTCGCCTTCAAGCCTCAGCGGCTTCTGCGTTCCCGGGGCTCGAAGCAGTGGAAGAATTTTTTGCATCTCGGATACCGTAGCAGATTTTCATTTGATCCAGAGACCGGGACGCGGCGCTCGCCTCGGCGAAGCTAAGCGAAGACGGGTCCCGGCTGCGGGAAAAGGTGGTGCATTACATCAATCCAACTCAAACTTCTTCAGATACTCCTCATTCGACATGCTCGCTGCCCCCATTTTGGACTTGGAGAGCAAGCAATTGCCGAGCACCAGGTAATCCATGTGCGTGTGGAGGAAACAATTCAGCGCATCTTTTGGTGATTCGACAATCGGCTCCCCACGGACGTTAAACGACGTATTGATGATCACAGGGCAGTTCGTCCGCTTCTCAAATGCCTTGATCAGCTCGTAGTAGCGCGGGTTCTGATCGCGGCGAATTGTCTGGATACGGGCCGATCCATCAACGTGTGTGACGGCGGGGATCTCATTCCTCTTCTCTGGCTTCGTATCGGCGACGAGCAACATGTACGGGCTTTCGCGATCCAGGTCGAAGTAATCGGATACACGTTCCTCGAGCACCGTCGGTGCGAATGGGCGGAATGATTCGCGGAATTTAATTTTCAGATTCACCTTTTGCCAGTTCTCTTTGTTACGAGCGTCCGCGATGATGCTGCGATTGCCGAGCGAGCGTGGTCCAAACTCCATGCGGCCCTGAAACCAGCCGATGACATTCTCGCCCTCGAGGAGCTCTGCAACATGATCCGAGAGCTGGCCCTCGGGAATCACATCGAACGGTACGTTTTCACTTCGCAGGAATGATTCAATATCCGCCTGCGCATATTCGTTTCCAAGAAACGCATGCTCCATCTTTTTCGTGCGAGCACCGTTGAAGATCCTATGCCAGATCAAATACGCGACGCCGAGGGCACCACCTGCATCACCCGATGCCGGCTGAATGAAGATGTTTTTGAAGAGGCCGGATCGGAGGATCTTGCCATTCGCAACGCAGTTGAGGGCAACACCCCCCGCAAGACAGAGGTTCTCCGACGGGCAGACGCCCTTTGCGCGCTTGCAGATGCCCATCATCGCTTCCTCGGTAACTTCTTGGAGTGATCTGGCGACATCTTTGTGAAATTGTGTCAGTGGAGATTCACCCTTGCGTGTCGGTTGGCCAAATAATTCTTCAATCGCGCGGCCCGTCATCGTGAGTCCATATTCGTAATTGAAGTACTTCATGTTGAGTCGGAAACTTCCGTCCGGCAGCAGGGTGATCAATTCCCGCATTTCTTTCATGTATTTCGGTTCACCATACGGTGCGAGCCCCATCACTTTATATTCGGCGCTATTGACCCGAAACCCCAGGTAGTACGTGAGTGCGGAGTAGAGGAGACCGAGTGAGTTCGGGAAATGGACCTCTTCCTTGATCTTCATCTCGATACCGCGGCCACTACCAATCGTCGTTGTCGCCCATTCGCCAACGCCATCGACCGTCACGATAGCGGCATCGGAAAATCCGGATGGGTAGTACGAAGAAGCCGCATGCGATTCGTGGTGTTGTACGTAGTAGATGGGGCCTTTATATTTGAGCTCCTTTTCAATATTCGTTGGAATCCAAAGCTTTTTCATCATCCATTCCTGCATCGCGCGGTGATACGTAGTGAACCCGCGCGGCCAGACCTTGAATGCGGTGCGAAGGATGCGATCGAAAAACTTGAGGAGTGGTTTTTCGTAGAACCCGATGGCCGTCAGGTCCGAGACGGTGATCCCTGCAACGCGAAATGCCTCCTCGATCGCGCGCTTTGGGAATGCTTCGTCATGTTTCTTGCGTGTATAACGCTCTTCCTGCGCTGCAAAGATCACCTCGCCATCCATGATCAGGCAGCACGCACTATCGTGGTAGTAGCAGGAAATGCCGAGGATGTAGGTCGGCTTGGTCATTAGAATTGGTACTTCATGCTGTTGGCAAAATCTTCCTGTGCGGGCACCCACTCCGTTGTGGGCGGAGTTTTCTTTGCGAATAGTTTGCCGATCTTCATCGCGATGCCGTAGATGCTAAATGCAGTCATCCAAAGAAGCGTCAGGATGATGCGACTCATGACCATCCCGAGCATGTGGCTTCCTGCCATCCACCCTTTCCACAGCCAATTCAGCGGCGGCGGTACATTCACGCTAAAAGACGGTGTAGATGAATGGCGCCAACGGCGAACCCTGTGCAAAGATCAAAATGAGTCCGAGCAATGTGATCAGGAGGATCAGCGGAAGCAGCCACCACTTCTTGCGAATGCGCATGAATTGCCACAGATCGCCGAAGATCGAAAACTTGGACATCAAATCAGGGTGTAAATAAACGGCGCCAGCGGTGAGCTCTGGGCGAAAATCAGGAGCAAGCCGAAGAGAATGATGACGAGAACGATCGGCATCAGCCACCATTTCTTGCGTACCCTCATGAACTGCCACAGGTCGCCGAAGATCGAGAACTTGGACATCGGGGAGAGTATAGGGAGATCCGGGAAAGAGACAAAGGAGAAGGAATGTTCTCGTGGTGTGAGCTTCCTCGCTCTGCTTCAAAAAAATTAGCGTTCGCTGCGCGTGCGGGAGACCGCCTCGGCGAGCAGCCCAAAGAGCCCGATCTGGAGGCCCGTGAGAAGCATCAGCATGCCGGAATCGGAGATATTTCGTTCCGTTTTTAACGTATAGATGATGGTCCCGAGCCCCG
>CAZUFJ010000012.1:0-15165 GCA_964619805.1 uncultured Candidatus Peribacteria bacterium
CACGCGCTCCGGCGCAAACCCAAGTTCGGTGTACTTCTGTCTGCTGAGCTCAGAGACGCACACGATCGTCGCATGCCTTGCGGCGCACCGAAGAGCGGGGAGCCAGGGGTTCCACGTGAGCCACGGACCGATGCGGTCATGCTCGATCCAGAAGACTTTGATGCCTTGGGCCGCTAGCGATTCGGTCGCCAGAATTTTCTCTGAGAGTGAGAGCATGAAGATAGCGATTGGCTTGTGGCTTGTGGCTTGTGGCTGCGAGCCAATTGCCAACTGCCAACTGCCAATTGCCAACTGCAATTCTTTCTGCATTTTTTTCCTCCTCCACAGAAAACTCACTGTCTCCCACTTCGTGACCGGTGGAGGTCCGATGAGTAGTTCTGACGCAGGAATATTCTTTTCTCTGCACATCGAAAGGAGCACAGGGCAACTCCCGAGGAACTCAACCTCATGACTTTTTTCCCGAAGCCCTTCCAAGAGCCAGATAGTCTGGTTCTCGGCGCCGCCACGACGGCTTTCCAAAGGGAAACGGGTGAAGAGAATGCGCATGAGCTCAAGGATACCCGATTCGCGAGTGATGACTTTCTCATTTCTAAAAAAACTTGAATGGGAGCGGGTCTAAAGGCCCGCGCACGCGCCTCGGAGAGGCGCTCCCAATCTATTTTTTTCTTGTTTCATCTTCTTTCCACCCCCCTAAAAAGTCCAAAAGCTGCTTTTCGACGACGTCCGCCTGATGTGTCGTACAGATCACAGCCTCCACTCCCGCCGCGCGCGCCTCATCCGCATTACTGTGACTATCGGCCGAGCTCACGAGCGCGATGCGGCATTCTGGAAATTTTGCCTTGAGCGCCCGGATGATCGCGGGGCCGCACTTCTTCGGGATGTAGTAATCAATGAATGCCACAGAAATATCCGATTTCTCGGCGATGATCCGAAGCGCCTCCTCCGTCGTATCCACGGTGAGAATTTCTCCGACCCATCCTGAACGCCCCACCATCTCTACCAGAAATCGTGTCTTCTCCGGACTGTCATCGGCGATGAGGAATGCGCTCATACACGTGGCTTGATGACGCTCGTTCCGCCCATGTACGGGCGAAGTACTTCCGGAACCGTCACGGACCCGTCCTTATTCTGGTAGATCTCCAGTATGGGGATGAGAATACGCGGAGAAGCGATGCACGTATTATTGAGCGTGTGGCAGAACTTCTTGGTGCCGTCCTTTGCCTTATACTTCATATTGAGTCTGCGTGCTTGGAAGTCGTGGAACGTAGAACAGCTATGCGTCTCGCCGTAGCTCTTGCGGCTCGGCATCCACGTCTCAAGGTCGTTCTTGTAGACCTGTCCGCGGCCCATGTCTCCGGTGCAGACCGTGACGACGCGGTAGGGTAGTTCCAGAGCTTTCAAAATGTCTTCAGCGTTGCCAAGAATTTCTGTGTGCATCGCCTCACTCACGGCAGGATCATTCTCACAGAGGATCACCTGCTCCACTTTCTGGAATTGGTGGATGCGGTAGAGACCGTGCGTATCCTTGCCGTAGGTCCCCGCCTCACGCCGGAAGCAGGGGGAGATGCCGCAGTAGCGCTTGGGGAGATCCGCAAGATCCAGCACTTCATCCTTGTGGTAACTCGTGACCGAGACTTCGGAGGTACCAATGAGGTACCGGTCATCGGCCTCGATCGTACCGTCCTTCTCTTTGCGCACACCGACCGAATACGCTTGTTCTTCTCCTCCAGGAAAGTAGCTCGTGCCCATCATCGCGTCGTAGTGCACCAGGAGCGGCGGTGAGAACGGCGTGTAGCCTTTCTTCGTCAGCGAATCCAAAGTGAAGAGGAGGATCGCAAGTTCCAGGCGGACTCCGTCTCCTTTGAGGAAGTACGTCCTCGCACCCGCAATCTTCACCGCGCGTTCGATGTCGATGATATCGAGCTTCTTGCCGAGTGCGATGTGATCGAGTGGATCGAAAGAGAATGTAGGGACCTTGCCCTCTTTGCGCACTTCAACATTCTCACTGTCATCCTTGCCTACAGGAACCTTCTTCAAGGGAATGGACGGGAGCAGGAGCTGGAGCCTCGTCCACTCCGCTTCCAGCTTCAAAAGTTTGGCTTCGCCTTCCTTGAGCTTGTCGCCCAGTTCCTTCATTGCACGGATCGTCTTCTCCTTCTCCGTCTTCTCTTTGATCGTGGGCACCACCTTGCTCACGGCATTCCGCTCGGTTTGCATCTTCTGCACGCTCTGGATCTCGGCCTTCCGCTCCTCGTCGAGCGCGATGAATGCCGCGACGTCGAGCGCGATGCCTTTCACTTTGCATGCCTGCTGATAGGCCTTTGGGTCACTCCGGACGAGTGCGAGGTCAATCATGAGAGGAAGAATACCCTACCGCAGCCGGGACGTCGCGCCTGCCCGTCCGTAGTCCCGCACATGCGGGACGAAGGAGGGCCCCGGGACACGTGAGGCTTCTTCCTGTAGGGGCACAGCTGACGCAAAAACCCTCCCATACCCCACGACCCCTTGGATCCACTCCCTCCTTCCTCTATACTGGCGAGTCCCATGCGACAGAGGAGATTCAATTTGAAGGCCCCGTTTGTCCCGAAAGGCGATCAGCCGAAAGCGATTGAACGGCTCGTCAAAGGACTGAATACCGGCGAGAAGCACCAGACATTGCTCGGCGCCACGGGCACCGGCAAAACATTCACGATGGCCAACATCATCCAGGAGGTACAAAGGCCCACACTCGTGCTCGCGCACAATAAAACGCTCGCGGCGCAGCTGTGCAGCGAGTTCCAGGGGTTCTTCCCGGAAAATGCGATTTCCTACTTCGTTTCCTATTACGACTACTACCAGCCGGAGGCGTACCTGCCGACGACCGATACGTACATTGAGAAGGATGCATCCATCAATGCGGAGATCGAAAAATATCGTCATGCGGCGACGTTCAATCTGCTTACACGCAACGATGTCATCATCGTCGCGTCGGTTTCATGCATCTATGGTCTTGGTAATGTAGAAGATTACGAGGCGCTCGCAATCACGCTCCGGCGCGGCGACCAGATCAAGCGCGATCAGATGCTGCGCCGCCTCACGGATATTCAGTACCGCAGATCCGGCATCGAGTTCAAGCAGGGCATGTACCACGTGCTCGGCGATACCGTGGAGATCTTTCCCCCCGGCGGTGACACGGTGATTCGCATCGAGATGCCGTTCGATGAGATCGAGACGATTCAAGAGGTCGACTGTTTCACGGGCGAACTACTCCAAAATCTGCAGGAAATCATGATCTTCCCCGCGGCGCACAACGTGACGACGAAGGAGAAGATCGACGAAGCGGTCGCAGGAATTCGCGCGGAGCTCGACGTTCGCGAGAAGGAACTGCTTGCCGCGGGCGAGCTCGTGAAAGCCGAGCGCATCCGCACGCGTACGGAGTACGACATCGAGATGCTGAAAGAAACGGGCTACTGCACGGGCATCGAGAACTACGTCCGTTACTTGAATAACCAGGCGCCGGGCTTGCCGCCCTCGACGCTCCTCGACTACTTCCCGGATGATTTCCTCCTCATCATCGATGAATCGCACATCTCGATTCCGCAAGTCGGCGGCATGTACGAAGGCAATCAGTCGCGCAAGCGGACGCTCATCGAGTACGGATTCCGTCTCCCCTCCTCCGCCGACAACCGCCCGCTGAAATTTTCAGAATTCGAGGAGCGCGTGGGTCAGCGCATCTATGTCTCGGCCACACCGGCGAAGTACGAGTACGCGCACACGCCGAAGGAAAATTTGGTCGAGCAGATCATCCGCCCGACGGGGCTCCTGGATCCGCCTGTAACGGTGAAGAAAACGAAGGGACAGATCGACGATATCATGGACGAGATCCAGGCGACCCTGAAGCGCAATCAGCGCGTGCTTATTACCACGCTCACGAAGAAGATGGCGGAGGATCTGACGAAGTTCTTCAATGAAGCGGGGCAAAAAGTTCGCTATCTTCATAGTGATGTGGAGACATTGGAGCGAATCGAAATTCTGCGGCAATTGCGCACGGGCGAGATCGACATCCTCGTTGGCATTAACCTGCTGCGTGAAGGGCTCGACCTGCCTGAGGTGAGCTTCATCGCGATCCTCGACGCCGACAAGCAAGGGTTCCTGCGATCCAGGGATGCGCTCATCCAAACGATTGGCCGCGCCGCTCGCAATGTCCATGGCCACGTAACGCTCTACGCGGACA
Source organism: uncultured Candidatus Peribacteria bacterium (assembly GCA_964619805.1). Lineage (GTDB taxonomy): Bacteria > Patescibacteriota > Gracilibacteria > Peribacterales > Peribacteraceae > 2-02-FULL-52-16. The sequence continues at coordinate 4,214 of CAZUFJ010000012.1, forward strand.
AAATGACGGATGCGATGACGGCCGCGATCGGCGAAACGAATCGTCGCCGTGCGATTCAGAAGGCGCACAACATCAAGCACGGCATCACGCCAAAGACGATCGAGAAAGCCGTGCACGACATCTCGGAAGAATCGCGAACATTGGAACTGCGTCGCCCTCGGTACGATCATACGAAGATCCCGAAAGACGAAAAGAAGAAGCTCATGGAGGAACTGGAAGCACAGATGGATTTGGCCGCGCAGAATATGGAATTTGAGAAGGCTGCAGACTTACGTGATGAAATTGAGTTACTCCGAAGAGAAGTTTGATAAAAGGGACCGAAAGGACCGACGATAACGAAAGAAGTCTTTTTCATATGTGCGGCAAGGAACTTCGGTCCCTTTGGTACCTTCGGTCCCCTCGGTCCCGTCCGTCTTAGCGTTTCTTTGCCCTCGCCTTTGCGCGTTCCGCCACCGGTGACGTGCGCAGCTTCATCTCCACTTCCACCGGAAGCTTCTGCAATTCCTCGTACACGTCGGTGCCCCCCATGTAGCGCCAGTCCGCTTCCTTGAGGAGCGTCGAAAATTCTTTCGTCTGCTTGCGTGCCTCCTTGCGGAGATTCGGATCCGTAAGATCCGCGTCCAGGACGTTGAAGAGCTGGCACTGAAGCAGGTAAAGCCGCTGCACTGTTGCAAGACCGAGTTCTGCTTTCGTCATAGGATTGGATGTGAATGTTGCCACTATTCTAAGCTTTTTTAGTCGAATTGTCAAAAACTCCCAACCGAACTACACTCTCTAAGACGAAAGAAACTGCAGAAATCCCTCCGTACGACCCTTTTCCGATTTTCCTCTGATGACGCAGATCACCCAGGCCATCCTGCCGGTCGCAGGCCTCGGTACCCGGTTCCTCCCGTGGACGAAGTCGGTGCCGAAGGAGCTGTTGCCGATTGGCAACGAGCCGATCATCGCGCTGCTCGTTGACGAAGCACTCAGTATCGGGATCCGCGAAATCTGCTTCGTGATCAGCAGGGGGAAGGAAGCGATCCCGGAATATTTTTTCGAGCGTCCGGAACTGCAGGCGGAGCTTGCGAAGCGCGGCAAGGCGCACATGCTCGAGGAACTCGCGCGCTACAGTGAACTCAATTTCCACGTTACGTACCAAGATGAACAGAAGGGCGACGGCCATGCAATATTACAAGCGCGTGACTGGGTGCAGAGTGATGTGACTGCGGTCCTCTTTGGTGACGATTTAATTGATGGTCCAAAGAGTGGCTTGGAGCAGCTGAAGTTAGGATATGACGAGGCGCAGAAAATTGTGGGTGCTGGTATCAATCCGGCGGTGATCGCACTGGAAAATGTGCCGCGAGAAGCAGTCTCGAAGTATGGCATTGCAGACGTCGAGAAATCTGATGGTCGCTTGAAGCGCGTGAAGAACCTCGTGGAAAAACCGAAGCCCGAGGCCGCGCCATCGACACTCGGCATCGTCGGAAAATATTTAATCCCACGTTCCGTCTTCAACATTCTACCCGTTGTTGGCGCGAGTCACGGTGGCGAAATCCGATTAATTGATGCGCTCATTGAGGGGCTGCCCGACACTCCTGTCTTCGGATACGCATTCGAAGGAAAGCGCTATGACACGGGTACCCCCGAGGGATATCGGGAAGCGGTGCAGGCACTAGGTTAACGACCAACTGATAGGGCCAATCTTCTTCACTGAAGGAATGTTTATTTGTTTACTCGTTATTTTGTTGATTCGAAAAAACGAACAAACGAAAAAACGAATCAACGTAATTTAGGCTTCATTGATTCGCACCACTTTCACGCGATCTTCTTTTGGCACGATCACTTTGAGGATGCATTCCTTATTGAGCGTGGCCTTCACTTTCCTCGGATCAATCATCGAGGGCAGCGTGATGCTGCGGCTGAATTCCCCCCAGAAACATTCCTGCAGGTAGTACTGGTCATGTGGCACGGTATCCGCTTGATGCCTGCGGCCGCGGATCGTGAGGACGTTGTCATTCACTTCGATGTCGATGTCCGCGAGCCGCACGCCTGCGATCGGAATCTTGATGATGTAGTAATCGTCCTGCTCGTAGATATCGACGGCGACGCGGCCGGGGACGGGAGGGTTCTGCTGTGCGGGGAGCGTCGTCTCCGCCTTCGCAGCGGGCTTCTTCCCTAGATTTTCTCCGAGTGCGCTGAAGATGCCGTGGAAAGGACTGAGACTCATTGCACAGGATCGTACCAAAGCGCTTGGCACCTATGCAAAAAGGTGCGCTCGTCAGAATCGAGAAGTTGTGAGGTATTCTTTTATTGGTGTGAAGACGGCTTTGCGAATTCGTTGCGCGTTACTCGTTTCGGGTTACTCGTTCTGCTTGCCACACCGGGACGCGGCGTCCCGGCTGCGGGGTATGAACGAGTAACAAGAAACAACGTGTATGCTTCCAATAATGACAACACTCCACGCTCTTCTCTTGGGGCTCCTCCAGGGTCTCACGGAATTTCTGCCAATCTCAAGCTCGGGGCACTTGGCGCTCCTCGAGAATCTGATGGATGTGCCGATGACGCCCCGCGATCTGCTCGGGTTCGACATCATGCTCCACGCGGGCAGCGTGATCGCGCTCTTTGCCTGTTACGCCGCGCTCTGGATTCGCATGGGTCTTTCGCTCTTCAATGGTGATCGTGAGCCCCGGCGTCTGCTCGGCCTCCTCGTTCTTGCGTCCATCCCCGCAGCGACTGCGGGATATTTCCTCGAAGATCTGTTTGCAGCGCACTTCCGATCACTCACGTCGCTCGCCGCGCAATTTGCGATCACGGGTGTCATCCTGATCGTCGCGGAGCGAACAGTGCAGCGACACACCATCGCGACACTGCGTGTATTCCCCGCGCTTGCGATCGGTGTTGCGCAGGCGTTCGCTCTTGTCCCTGCGCTCTCCAGGTCCGGCCTCACGATTGCGGCGGGTCGTGCCGCGGGGCTCCGGCGCGAAGACGCGGTGCACTTCTCGTTCCTGATGGCGCTCCCCGTTATTGCAGGAGCAGCGCTGCATACGCTCCTACAAGTGTACGACGGGACGGTCACATTGCCTCCAATTTCTGTCACGTTCGTGGGGTTCGCGGCGTCGCTCGTTGCTTCGGTCGCAGCGATCATATTCCTCAAACTCCTCGCAAAAAAATTCTCAATGGCGTGGTTCGCGGTCTACCTCTTTATTCTCGCGGCGGCGATCCTCGCGTGGCAGTTTCATCTGGAGAGCATCGGTGACCCCGCCGTTATTGAGCGTGCCGTGAAAACATACGGCGCGGCTGTGCTCTTCCTCTTCGCGCTCATCGAGACGATTCCGCCGCTCTCATTCTTTTCACCCGGCGTCCTCGCGCTCGTGATCGGAGGCGCGCTTGCGAAAAACCCACTCACGTGGATTCTCTTCGGCGCTGCGGCGGTGCTTGGCATCATCGTCGGCAACACGCTCTTCTTCCTCCTCGGGGAGCGGTACGGCCACAGGATCGCGCATCGGTTTCATCTGACGCCCGCGCGGCTGCATGCGACGGAAATGTTCATGAGGCGCTTTGGCAGACTCGGCATCTTCGCCGCGCAATTCGTCGGCGCGGCGCGTCCCGTCGCGGCGTTCCTGGCAGGCTCAGCGTCGCTCCCGCGTAGAATCTTCTACCCGTCGATGATCGTCGGCGCCGCGATCTTCGTCGCGCTCCTCCTGGGAGCGGGTGCCCTCACGGCGGACTACATCGCATGGACGCTCTCCATCGTAGGCCTCAGCGGCGTGCTCATTGTACTTGTCGCGCTCCTCATCATTGCTTTATTCCAGCGTCGGGGACTCACTCGCACAAAGAAGTAAGCGTGGGACTTGCGAAGTCCCCGGACTTCAGTACAATGCGCGAGCCCCTTCCTTGCCCCCCATAAAAGTATGTCGACCATCCAACTCAAGAACCTCATCCGCCGCCTCCGGTTTGAACGCAACATGACGCAGGAGGAACTGGCGCTTAGGACGGGGGTCAGCAGGCAGACGATTATGAGCATCGAGCGCGGCCGCACGAATCCATCGGTGTTGCTTGCCTATAAAATCGCCTCGGCACTCGGAACGGATGTGACGGCGGTGTTTATGATGGAGGGGAAACTTGCACCGGTTTGAATGTTTGCTGGTTTGTAACGAGTGACAAATCCCCGCAGCCGGGACGCCACGTCCCGGGTTGAAGGTGGTGCGTCGCTTACGTGCGTCCGCATTTTTCCTATGTTGATATTCGTTCCACCGGGACGCGACGTCCCGGCTGCGGGTGGAGAGAGTTCTTTTTTCATTCTTTTTCTTTGCCCCTGCTACAGTATTCGCTCTGTCCACCCCTCTCTCTTTGACCGGCAAGCGCTGGCGCCTCAAGAGCGAACATGCGCAGCCGCTTGCGCTCTTTATTGCGGAGCGCCTGGCATCGCTTTCTGTCGTACCTGCGGAAAATATTCCCATTCCACCGTCATCGTATTACCCAGCAATGCTGAAGGCCGTGGATCGGGTGACGCGCGCTTGTGCCCGTCGCGAGATCATCGGAGTGTTCGGCGACTACGATTGCGACGGTATTACTGGAGTGTGCCAAATTATTCGCGCTCTCAAGCGTCGCGGCATCGAACCCGTCGTGCGCCTGCCGCACCGGCTCAACGAGGGATACGGACTTAGCCGTATGCACGTCGAAGAGTTTGCGAGCAAGGGTGTGACGCTGCTCCTCACGGTCGATACCGGTATCACAGCGGGCGAACCCGTCGTCCTTGCGTTCGAGCGCGGGATCGATGTCATTATTTTGGATCACCATCGTCCTCCCGCGGAGCTTCCATCCGCGTATGCGATCCTCCACCCCGCGCTGCATCCTGCATTTCCATCGCCGCATCCGGCTGCCGCCGGCGTTTCTCTTTCCTTCGTTGCTGCGTTGGAAGGAGGAGTTCCTTGGGAAGACTGTGAGACGGATCTCGCGCTCGCGGCGATCGGCACCGTCGCGGATGTCGTTCCACTCCTTGGATTCAATCGCGCGCTCGTTGAGCGCGGGCTTCGCGCAATGCCAATCCTTCCTCCAGGCGGACTCCAGGCGCTTGTTCTCAGTGTCGCGCGACCGGGAGTGGCACTCACGAGCCGCGATATCGCGTTTCGTATCGCGCCCCGCATCAATGCGGCCGGACGCATTGCCAATCCACTGACGGCATTGCATGCGCTTCTCGGAGACGCCGCATCACTGGAGCAATTGCATACGCTGAATGTCGAGCGACAGCTCCTCACGAAAAATTTGGTTGATCCTCTCCTTTCAGAGCTTAGCCATGCAGATACAACATTTCTCTGCATATGCTCCGAAGCGTTTCCTGCGGGTGTGATGGGGTTGATTGCAGGCAGACTCACCGAGGCGACGGGCAGACCTTCCCTCGTCGGGTGTATCGAAGGGGAACTGTGCCGTGCGTCGCTGCGCGGTATTCCCGACTACGACGTGCTCGATGCACTCGCCTCTTGCAGCGGACTTTTTGTGTCGTTTGGCGGGCACGCGCAAGCGGCGGGCTGCACATTTTCCATCGCGCAGCTCCCGCTCATTCAGAAGCATTTGAGTGCGCATCTGCAATCGCGCGTTCCGGCATCACTGCTCTCCCCCACGTTCGATGTAGAGCAGCCGCTCACGCCCGAGGCACTCACGCTCACGCACGTGTCGATGCTTGCTGCGCTCGAGCCCTTCGGTTACGGAAATCCCGAGCCGCGGTTTCTCGTCCGTGCGGCGCTCTTCGCTCGTCCTCGGCGGGTCGGACGAGACTCCGCCCATTTACAAGCCGAAATCTGCGGCACGCCCGGCATCGGATTCGGGCTCGGGCATCTGGTCGATCACCTGCGCCGTCCGCTCGATGTTGCCGTGCGCATCATGCGCGATACATGGAACGGCAGGGAATATGTGAAGTTTTTGATTGAAGATATCGCAGTATCGACAGTGAAACATGCAGTGGATCTTGGGGTAGCGCAGACTCGTGATTAGAGGGGGCCGAAGGGACCAAAGGCACCGATGGTACCAGGGGTTCCTCACGTCACGAAAAACAACGCGTTCATCGTCGGTCCCCTCGGTCCCGTCGGATTCCTCGGTACCTTACGCGCGCCCGGCGCGCCGTATCGTCCACGCAATCGCTCCAAGGATCGCAATCATTGCAACCACGGTTCCGGCGCCGGTCGGCGCGAGCGGCGCTCCGCTACGGGTCGCCGCATCAGACGTTTGCAACGTGATCACCGTCTGTCGAGGCTGTGTGAGGCGTTGAAGGAGCCGCAGTGTGCGCGCATCCAGACTGATGGTCGGCTCTCCGTTCACCGGCTCTTCTTGCAGCGTCGGCGCGGCCTCAAGATCGTTCTCTTCTGCAGGCGATTCCTTTGCCGGCGCATATTTTTTGAGCGTCATATGCGGGCCCTTCGATTCCTGTACGCGGTATGAGGACGTCTTCGGATACGGCTGCAGACCCGAAGGCTTCGGCGGCTTTTCTTCCTCAATGGGCACTGTCGTCCGGTAGAAATCTTCGGTCTGCGGCTGTAATGATCCGTATTGATCTTCCTCGAGCACCTGCTCCGGCGTCAGGTATGCGAACGCGTGTGAAGCGAATGTGAGGCTGATTGCAGCTGCGGCGAGGGAGATCGTGTATCGGCGCATATCAAGACATTATAGGGGAAAACGTATGTTTTAACAATTGCCCTTCTTTTCGAGGAGGCAGTTATAAAACTCCTGATCGTCCAGGATGCCGTTATTGTCGCTATCGGCCTTTCGCGGGTCTGTTTCCCCTTTTTCGACGGTGCCATTCAAGTTTTTGTCCTCGCCTTTCCAGAGGATATTCAGTTCGGGGATGCAGTTCCTCGTTGTCGAGAAATTGGTGCAGCTGCGGCCGCCGATAGAGAACCGGCAGTAGCCGTCGCACATGCCGTCGCGGTCGGTGTCCTTCACGGAAGGATCTGTTTCCGTTGCGTCCATCCGTCCGTCGCGGTTGGCGTCCTCGATGCCGTCGATGATGTTGTCACTATCCGTATCGCGGAGCATCGGATCGGTGCGTCCCGATGCGACCTCGACGCCGTCCAGGATGCCGTCACCATCCGTATCATCGTTCCATGGGTCCGTACCGTTCACCGCTTCGAGCTTGGAGTTCAAAAGGTCCGCGTCCATATCCGCACCGACAGGGAGTGGAGCCGAGCTCATCACATAGCACGCCGTTCCGCCGAAGAAAATTTCCTTCTGATGGCGGATCCGTCCATCGGGCTGCGTTGCCATCTGTTTCAGTTGTTCGCTCGTCGGTGGGTTACGGATACTGAATGCAGGGAATGTCCGCAGTCGGGCAGATTCGCGCACCGCGCGTTCCGCCTCCGAGAGGAAGATCTCGCCCGGAAACCCCGGCGCGCGCTTCGCATCCGGTTTTCCTTCTGCGAAACAGTAGCCCCAGTAGCGGATGTTCTTCGCGGGGCCGAAGAGCGTGCGCCGTGAAATGCGTTTGATCTCGAGCGGCAAGTGAAGGATGACGTGCGTGTCCGCGGGGATCGTGACGCCGCTCATAATTTCGGGCGGATCGTATGAGCGCCATGGGGGCTCGCGTGCGGCGACGCCGCCGACCACGCGCGCATCCAGTGCCGCATCGCCCCTCGACCAAATATAGGCGAGCGCAACGGCTGCGGGCAGCAGTGCAATCGCGATCAAGCGACGCACGGAGAGGGATGTTTGTATGTTCAAAGCCATCGCGTAATTATAGCAGAAAACCTGTCGTAGGGGAAGGATTTATTTGGCTAAGGGAAGGGCTGATCTACTTTGAAAATACGTTTCTTCGTTTACTCGTTTTTTCGTTGATTCCTTACTCGACTTTCATCGCGCGTAAGGTTTTCGAAAAAACGAATCAACGAAGTAACCAATCAACGTTTGCGTATAATGTTCTTCAAAATTCGGCGCACGACAGTGCTCAAAAAGCTTCGAAGCGTCGGCTTCATCCAGAATTCCTGCTCCGCTCTCGGTGCAAACGTGCGTCCGCCATAGACGTGCGGCACTACATGCCCGGTCGCGATATCCGTGACGCGCCGCAGTCGCACGGAGCCTATGAACGGGTCTGACGAGAGCGGCAGGTAGTAGAGGCAGTTCTCAAAATAATAGTGATTCACCTGTGACATCCGTGTGCGTGTAGTGTCCAGAATTTTCTCGCCGCCGTGGAGCAGATTGCCCGCCCACAGGAGCGCCTCGCCTTTCTTCATCACAATGATGCGCTTCTTTAAGCCCGCGCTTTCGATGTAGCGCCCGATCGCGCGCTCATAGAGCGGATAGAAATCGGTTCCCGATCGGATGCCGAAATCCTGCGGCTCAAATGCGGGCAGCCGGTGGCTCCCGGGATAGACGTGCAGCGGGCCGTTTTTTTCATCGACATCCTCGAGTGGAATCCACGCTGCTGCCAGGAATTTGCGCGGCACGGAGTGAAAATGCAGTGTGTCACTGTGTGTCTTTTGTTCGCTCCCCTTGCGGAAATTTAACGTTTGGAAGGCAATAGGTTTCCGGTGGTACAGGAGCTCCAAGATTCTCAGAACTTTCGGTGCAATCGCAAGCGCGCGAATGTCAGGGTTTTCCCTCCACGCATCTTGCACGCGATTTCCTTTTGCGAATGCAGGTGCAAGTTCGTTTTGGATGCGATCAACTTTTTCCTCAAATGAAGGAATCTCGTGATCGAAAATAACGTAGCCGTCGTTCGAAAATTTTTGAATCAGTAGTCGCTCCTCTTCCGAAAAATTTCCTTCTGCCAAATCGCGCTCGATCCAGGGCGCTTCACACCAAGGGAGTGGCGCTTGGAGCTGCATACATTCACTATAACATCGAACGCACGAAGCACTACATGCTAAGCACGAAACAACATTGTTCAGCTTGTCCGCCGCCACAGCACGCGCACCGTGATGAGGAAAACAATAAACAGAAACAACGCTCCGATGCCGCTGTGAAAGAGTGAAACGGCCTTGTAAGGGAACCGATCCCCCACGATCATAATGAGTGCGATGCGTAGGATATTCAGCATGTAGAGCAACATTGCACAAAGGGAAATCCCCAGGAGGCGCAGCATCACATCGCGGACGGAGCCAGCCGGTTTCAATGCCCAGAGCGCCGCGCAGAGAAGCGCATACATGCCTACGCCATCGAGCCCCAGGCACTCCGCGCCAATCGTGGCCGAAAATGTTCCATACCGGAGCGACAAATCCGCGACCGAGGCGCTCACGGGGACTGCGCCAAGCGAAAGAATCGCCGCCGCTCCCCGGAGCGGAACTCCTGCAAGTTCCGCATGGAACACGATGCGCAGCGCCGCGAGCCACACGTAGGCGATGAGAAAGAGGAAGCACCAAACGAGCGGACGTCGAAAGGATTTCAGGAATGTCGGCGGAAACAAAAGGAATGCGGATGCAGGGAGAATCAGAAGCAGGATCGAGTAGCGCAGCGCCGACACGATTGGATATTCAACGCCGCCGAGTGCCATCCACTGCGGTGCAAATGCCGGAGGATGCGTGACGAACATGCCGAGCACCGCAACACAAAGAACGGCGGCAACTCCGAACGCGTACGAAACAATGCGCATGCGGCCCCATGCAGACCGTAATCGTGGCCACGCGACAAGAAGAAATCCGGCAATAAGAATCGCCGAAAATTGCACAGGATATGCGCCGAAGTGGAGCTTCCCGCCAAATGGTATGCCGAGGGTTTCCGCTGTCAGATGGTTTTTTAGTGCAATGATGAATCCCGCTTCGAGCGCGAGCAGGATCGCGAAGCGGAGGAATATGTTCCATGGAAATCCCTTCTCCACTGAAGAGGGATGAGTATGCACTAGCATGTTCCGGTAGCAGAGTCGCACGTGCTCAGTGTGCCGGCTCCAAAGGAGACATCGGCATAGCGGCCGTCGCCCAAGTCAAACGTCGCGGTGCGGGCAGTGCGGCGCTTCGAGAGCTCCTTCGCGGTGGCAGGGAGTCCAAACGTTGCGGGGTTAATCGGCGGAGGCCCCGGCAGCATTGATTCGAGCAGTAGCGACCCCTCAACAATTGCAAGACCGAGCAATAGCCCATACCAGAAGCGGCGGCCGCGCCACTCGGTCCGGATCTTTTTTTGCTGGGGACAATGGTTCTTCATAAGCGAGTCGGAGAAAATTTTTCAAGAAATCCTTCTCGATAAGCAATATACAAGCAGGCTGTCAGTAGCATGAACAGACCGATCTCGGAAAATTCCGGAATGGCAGCGGTGGTATACGTGATCGTCATGCGGAAGTGATCAACGGTCACTGTTGTATTCACGGTGTTCAGCGAAATTGCGATGACGCCGCCAAAATCAATATCGTTCGTATCCGTATCAGTTAATGTAAGTCCCCACGTATCCGAGGAACTGCCATAGGAGACATAGGTATCCGACGTTGACAGAGTCGCGCCCGTGCTCTTGTCCGTCGTTCCGATCGTTCCATCGGCTTTCACGAGCTTGATATCCGCTTCCGTGGCGCCGCCGTTCGCCATACCCCCTTTCTTCTGTTCAATCTCGAGCAACACTCCGTCCACCGTGGCACCAGCGGGAAGCGCAAAGCCAAAGTTGGAACCTCGGAGATAATATGTTATTGCCACACCGGGGGTTGCTGAAGCGTAGGCATCATTAGTCGTCGTGATGTTCGTCGGTGTGGTCCAGTTGACTGTTCCCGTGCCGGTGTTCACCGCTCCCGTCCCGGCGCTCGTTGCCGCGGTTGCGTCAGCCAACGCGACCGCCGGTAGAAGCGTGAGCGCCAGTGTCGCAGAGAGCTGCAGCGTGCGGAAAATCGAGATGCTTTTCATGATGATTCCAGTGTAAAACGGAGCCACCCCTCACGATGCGCGACAAAGAGACATGCGCTGAGCAGGAAGAAGAGGCCGATCGTCGAAAATTCCGGCACCGCAGCAGCTGTGTACGAAATCGTGATGCGCATGTGATCAACGGTCAACGTGCTTGTATTGGTCGCC
>CAZUFJ010000013.1:0-19032 GCA_964619805.1 uncultured Candidatus Peribacteria bacterium
AACGCGCGCAACCTGCTCTACATCAAGCCGTTTAATCCTCGCAAAGCCGTCGCGTTTGCCGATGATAAATTAAAGACGAAGGCGTTCCTGGCCGCGCGCGGTATTCCCGTTGCGAAAATTTATGCGCGCATTGAATCACGCAAGCAACTGCAGACATTTGATTTTAGTGGATTGCCGGATGAATGCGTGCTGAAACCGAACTATGGATTCGGCGGGGAAGGAATCCTCATTCTCAAGGGCAGAAAGGATGGTATGTTTTTGGAGCAGGGGAAACGACCGATCAAGGAGCGTGATCTTCGGGAACACATCGAAGATATTCTTGATGGAACATTCTCAGTGAACGGCCGCGTCGATACCGCGTTCTTCGAAAAGATTCTCGTGAGCGACGCAGCATTCGCTCCATTTCGACCGAGCGGGCTCCCCGATATTCGGATCGTCGTTTTCAACTTGGTGCCTGTGATGGCGATGATTCGAGTGCCGACGGCCGAGAGCGGCGGCAAAGCGAACATGCATCTCGGCGGCATCGGCATCGGCATTGATATCGCAAAAGGTGTCACCACCCATGCGACGCAGTACAACAGAATCATTCACAAATTGCCGCATGGGGGCTCGCCTGCGGGTGTCCTGATTCCGCGATGGGAGGAGATGCTACTGATTTCATCCCGCATCCAACAAATTACGAACATTGGGTACCTGGCGGTCGATCTGACGTTAGATGAGGATCAGGGTCCTGTGCTTCTTGAGGTCAATGCCAGAGCCGGTCTCATGCTCCAGGTTGCGAATTTGGCACCGCTTCGTGCGCGACTGGAGCGCGTGGAGGGCCTCAAAGTGGGTACGCCGGAGAAAGCCGTGCGTATCGCCCAGGATTTATTCGGTGAGAAGATTCCGCGGAAGAAAGAGAAGGATGAACGGCGCACGGTGCTCGGCGCACGCGAAGTGATCCAGGTTGCGGGGGCAGGAATTTCCATCGAGGCGCTGGCGCTGATTCAGCCGAGCGAAGAGCGCACGATTTTTTCGAGTGACTTGATCGAGGAATTGGTGCGAGCCGAAGCAGCGACTCCGAGCGATGCCGCGGAGCGAACATTTCTCGTAAAATTCACGCTCGGAGGACGCAAAATCCAGACCGTCGTGCAGGAAGGCGCGGCGATTCAACCTTCTGTTCGCGCTGTCATTGGCCGAAGGGATCTGGGGGGATTCCTGATTGATCCGTCGAAAGAATCGCACGCGCGCGAATCCACGCTCAAAATTCGCGAGGATGTGCGCGCGGTCGATCAGCTCCTCGGCCAGGCCGATAGATCGCTTCTACTGCTGAAGCACTTAAAACCTCTCAATATGGAGGAGGAACGCGAACGGGCGTTACGGGATCCGGAATATAATCCGGCGTTTACATACTGTGCGCTTCCGGAAGATCTCTCAGATATTGAAGATCGCCTGGAAGCATTAGCGCTGGATGATTCGCCGCTTGGGATTCTCTTTGAACGCAAGCGCCGTGAGCTTTTGATGCGGATCGCCTTGCTGCACGCGCGCGGCGACGCGACGCGTTTCACGGCGGCATCCCTCGCACTCTACGGAGCGCCGCGCGGCGAGTTGCTCGCCGGTGCGGCATCTTTTCTTCGCGCTCGCACCGCGTGCGATCTGCCCGAAAGCGAGGGGAAGGAACTCACAGCGGAAGAAGCGGCCGAGATGTTTTCGGAGGCGCTGTCACACTACGGCATGCACGAGTGGCAGGTTGCTGTGCGCGCGAATGTTGTTTCCGATTGCACGGTGGGAGGCCGGTGCGTGTACGTGCGGCAAGGGGCGCGGTTCACAGAGGCGCGCGTGCGTGCGCTCATCGCTCACGAGATTGAAACGCATGCGATCACGCAGGAGAACGGCTCGCATCAGCCATTCACGTTGCTCCGCTTCGGCTGCGCAAATTACTTGGATACCCAGGAGGGGCTCGCGATCTTCAATCAAAATCGCGTGCTCTCGCCGCATCACGACAAGCGCTGCGATCCCGCGCGCAACGTCCTCGCTGTTGCCTATGCGCTCGATCACAGTTTTTCCGACACGCGTCGTTTCCTTATCCGGGAATTCGGCTATCGCATCGAGCGTGCCGTGACAAAGGCCGTGCAGCTCAAGCGCGGATGCGCCGAGACTGCGGCTCCCGGTTGCTTCACGAAAGATTTAGTCTACTACCGCGGCTGTCGCGCGGTGGAGAACTTCGCGCGGAAGAACGGGGATATGAAACTGCTCTACGTCGGCAAGATCGCGGTGGAGGATGTGAATTTGGTCCGGCAAATTCCGGGGTTGAAACCGCCGCTCATTGTTCCGGATTTTCTGCAGAGTCCCCGAACGTCACCCGATCGAGGCTCGGCAGCACCGTGATCCAGGTCTGGCCAGCGGCAAAGACCAGCGGTTCTCCCTCGGCATCTACAAACGAAAACCAAGTATTCTCTGTTGATTTTCTCCATCTGCCGCGTGTGACGGTACCGTTACGGAAGAGGAGTGCCTCGCCTGACCCCTCGAGCGAAATCGAGAGCCGGCCATGCTCGCCGACACCTGTTACGGGGATCGCGAGCACGAGCACGTTCCTCGGCTTTGCATCCGAAATCTGACCGCCATTGTCACGGATGTACCTGCTTCCGAGTCGTTCGAAGGTGTAGCGCACGTCGTGCGCGGGGCTGTAGAAATTGAGGGAAATCGAGAGTGCGCCTGAGGTGCTCCGTTGCATGCCCGTTGCAAAGGGTGGCCAGGGGACGAATGCAGCATCGGCATCGGCTGCGAAACGTTCCGCATCCTCGCCCGTAATGAAGAGGTTGTGAGGAGCGGGGATTTCATCATCGCGGGTGAATTCCTTTGGATGTGCGAGGCCGTTCACCCCGGTAAGTGTCGTCTGGCTCAAGCGATCAAATGCCTCGGGGCTGCCACCAGCAAACAGGATCGGTGACTTGAGAGGCTTTGCGGCATCGACGAAATACGGCCGCAGCGATCGGACGGGGCCGATGCGATCCGGCAGATCAGCAACATCGAACACCGCGGCGAAGCGCGAAATGAAGCCCTCCACCGGAAACTCCAGAATGAGGAGTGCATCCGCAAGTCCCTCGTGGTACGGTCGCGCATTCTCGTGATTCTCGACGATGATCGTTGTGAGTTGCCGCTCACTTCGCATGCCGTCGATCGCGAGCGAAACAATCGCGAGTATACCAAGCGAGCACAGAGCGAGCAGTACCGTTCGAGCGAGGGAACGCGTGCGAGGCTGCATACAGTGATGCTTACTTCTTGGTCGGCGAAGGTTTCTCCTTCGGAGCCTTCTCCTTTCCTGTCGGCGCACCTTCTGTCGTCGCAGCAGCTTCCGTCGCAGTGCCCTCCTTTCCCGCTTCGCCCTCTGCAGCCGCTCCCTCGCCGTCCGGGGTCGCTGCCACGGGCGGCGCGATCTCTTCCTCTTTGCGCGGTTCCTGGACGAGCGCGAGCACGGTTTCCGGTTTCTCCATCACCGTGACGCCCTTCGGAATCTGCAGGTCGGCGATCGTCACAACATCGTGGAATGCGGCCATCTTTGCGATGCTCACGGGCAAATCGTGCGGCAGGTCGGCCGGCAAGCAGCGCACCCGCACGTGATCGTGGGACGTGACGAAGATCGCGGCGAGCTCCTTGACCGCGGGAGCCTCGTCCTCGAACCTGATCGGCACCTGGGCATCGATCTGCTTCTTCATATCGACGGCGTAGAAATCGGCGTGGAGCTCGCGACCCGATACCGGATCGAAGCTGATTTCCTTGAAGAGGACGGGGACGCGCTTCCCTGAAACCTCAAGCTCGATGATCGTGCTCTCACCGGCCTTCACAAATGCTTTGTGGAGCGCGTATTCATCGCACTGGACGCTCATATTTCTTCTGTCGCTCCCGTACACATTGCAGGGAACGTTGCCGGCGCCGCGGAGCATGCGCGGGTTCAAGCCCGCAGTGCGCGCCGAAGCAGTGAGGACGATTTTTTCCATACGTGGGGCCAAAGGGTACGGGAAGATGCGGGGGAGGTCAAACCCCCTCTCCGCAGCCGGGATGTCGCGTCCCGGTGGTGGAGGGTAGATGAATGAAAGAAAGGAAAGGCAGAAAAGGCAGGAATGGAAGAAAAGAAAGAAAGGTTCCTCGCAAAAATCGTCGTTACGTTTCTGCCCTTCCTGCCCTTTCTTCCTTTTCTGCCTTCACGCTCGGCGCCATTTCCAGAAGTATTTGAGCGCGCTCGCCAAATGGATCCGCACCGTTCGTTTCGTGAGGAGCGACAAGAACCCCCCTTCGCTCAGGCGGTGTTTGCGATCGGTCGCCTCCGCGCGGGGGAAATAGACGACGCGATATCCTTCGGCGCGGACACGTCTGCAGAGATCAATATCCTCGAAAAAGAGGAAAAACCGCGGATCGAATCCGCCTACATCTGCATAGAGATCACGCCGCATGAGCAGACATGCGCCCGCGGCCCAGTCCACGGTGCGAATCGCATCAGGATCCGTATGCTGATGCAAGTAGCGTTCCACTTTCTTCGGGAAAAATTTTCTCAGGATCGTGCGCTTAATGAAGACATCGGTCATCGTCGGAAACCTTCGTGCCGAATTGCGCATGGTGCCGTCCTCATGCCGGAGCCGCGGCGCGAGAATTCCGATGCGGGGATCCGCTTCCATTGCCTCAACCATCCGTTTCAGTCCCTGCGGCTCCAGTTCATTATCCGGATTGATCACGAGAATGTAGCGCCCAAGGGCTCTTCGAATACCGAAGTCATTGCCCTGCCCGTAGCCGCGATTGCGTGCAGATTCGAGGATGCGAACCTCGGGGTAGCGGCTGAGGCGATTGCGAAGCACGCCGATCGATTCGTCGCGGGAATGATTTTCGACGACGATGATCTCGAGCTGATCGCGGATGCTCTGGCGGAGGAGAGCCGCAACGCAGCGGACAGTCTCCTTTGGATCGCGGTAGTTGAGGACGATGGCGGAGACGAACGGTACCGAAGGTACCGATGGGACCGACGTGGCCGAGGTTGTATGAGGTGATTGCTTCATAGCAAAGAGACCGAAGGAGATAATACCCTTCAGTCTCTTCGGTTTCCTCGGTACCTTCGGTTCCCTCAGTATCTCTATATAAATAGAGCGGCCAGGGCTAAGGTCAAAGTGGAGAATAACTTAATAAGCACGTGGAGGCTCGGGCCTGCGGTGTCTTTGAACGGATCGCCGACGGTGTCGCCCGTGACTGCCGCCTGGTGAGCGGGGCTGCGCTTGCCGCCGTGATGGCCCGTTTCGATGTACTTCTTCGCGTTGTCCCACGCACCGCCCGCGTTATTCAGGTAGGCCGCAAGGATCACGCCGATAATCGTGCCGACCATCAGGAAGCCCGCGACCGATTCTTTGCCGAGGACGAGCCCCACGAACACCGGGGTTGCGACAGCGACCACGCCGGGGAGCACCATCTCCCGAAGCGCGGACCGGGTCGCGATATCGACCGCTGCCGCGTAATCCGGCTCCTCGGTGCCCGCCATGATTCCTTTCTTTTCACGGAACTGACGCCTCACTTCTTCAACAATCACGCCCGCGGCCTTGCCGACCGCACGGATCGTGAGCGAGGTGAAAAAGAACACCACCATTGCGCCGAGGAACGCGCCGACGAAGACGGTGACGTTCGCGAGATCCACCACCTCGAAGTGCGCCTCCTGCAGGTAGGCCGAGAAGAGGAGGAACGCAGCGAGAGCGGCGGATCCGACGGCATACCCCTTCGTGAGTGCTTTCGTCGTGTTGCCCGCGGCGTCGAGTTCGTCCGTCACCTTGCGCATGTGCTCCGGTGCCTTGGACATCTCGACGATGCCGCCGGCGTTATCCGTGATCGGCCCGAACATGTCCATCGCGAGCACGTAGCCGACGACCGCGAGCATGCCCATGGTCGCGACCGCTGTTCCGTAGAGTCCGCCCGTTGGCAGGCCGGTTTGTTCACCGAGCCAGTACGAGAGGAAGAGCGCGATACAGACCGTTACGACTGTTAAGCCCGTGGATTCCATGCCGATCGCCGTTCCCGCAATGATGTTCGTTGCGTGGCCGGTCGTTGAGGCCTGTGCGATCGCCTGGACCGGGCGATGCTGTGAGCCCGTATAGTAATCTGTGATGTAGACGAACGCGATGCTCGTGAGGATGCCGACGAGACCTGCGAGGAAGTACCACGTGGAGCTCGATCCGATTGCAAGAGAGCCGATCGAGGTGGTCGCATCCGCAAACTCTGCAAGCGGCGTTGCGAGCATGGTCTTCGTACACACGTAGAGCGCGATCGTCGTGAGAATCGCCGTGATCCAGAAACCGCGCGTCATCGCCTTCATCGGCGCTTCGCCCGGCTTCGCTCGTACGGTATAGACGCCGATGATCGCGGCAACGAGTCCGATGGAGCGCAGTACTAAAGGAAAGAGAATGCCCTTGAGTCCGAAATAGGGGACGAGCGCAACGCCGAGAATCATCGCGCCGATATTTTCGGCGGAGATGGATTCGAATAAATCAGCGCCGCGACCCGCGCAGTCGCCGACGTTGTCGCCGACGAGGTCTGCAATGACCGCTGGGTTTCTGGGGTCATCCTCCGGAATGCCGGCCTCGATTTTTCCGACGAGATCCGCTCCCACATCCGCTGCCTTCGTGTAAATGCCGCCGCCGAGCTGGGCGAAGAGCGCAACAAAGCTGGCGCCGAATCCATAGCCCACGATCAACTGCGGGATCTGCCCCGGTTCCATTGCGAAGACAATGCGATAGAGGAGGTAGAGGCCGCTGATACCGAGGAGCGAGAGTGCCGTGATGACGATGGCGGACACCGTGCCGCCGCGGAGGGCCATTTGTAACGCTGCGTTGAGTCCCTTCTCCGATGCGCCCGCCGTTTTTAGGTTGGCGCGCGTTGCGACGACCATGCTGACAATGCCGGAGAGTGCCGAGAGCACGCAGCCGAGCAGGAACGATCCTCCGACTTCAAGCCCCTTGGTCCACCCTTCACTTCCGCCGGTGATGCCGTAGACGACGGTCATGGCAACCGCGACAACAATCGAGAGCATTGCGATCGTCCGGTACTGACGCTTCACGAATGCGCGAGCTCCGACGGAGATCGCGTGTGCCACCTTTTGCATTGCCGCCGTTCCATCGGGGGCGACCGTGACGCCGCGCCAGAAGACGAGGCTATAGAGGAGGCCAAGAATCGCGATAACGGGTGCGAAGAGTTCAAGCGTGAGCTGGCTCATAAGAAAAGGGAGAAGAGGAGGAAGCTTCCCTTCCGGGATCGTCGTTTGGCCGAGCGTAGGCAGAAATGTCAGAAAACGCAAGGTGGAGCCTTGGTATGATAGGTTCGTGGTACAGGATATTTCTCCACTCTCGGCTCTTCGTAAGCGCGTTGTGGCTGCGCCGACCACGGCAGGCATTTACAAATGGATTGGCAAGGATGGCGTTGTGCTCTACGTCGGCAAGGCGAAGAATCTACGTTCGCGTCTGCGGAGCTATGTTTCGCCGGTTGCAAAAAAGACAGCAGGCCCCTGGAAGCGTTCGCTCCTCGAGGCTATCACGGACCTGGATATCACGGTGACGAATACGGAGCTTGAAGCACTGATGCTCGAGGCGAACCTGATCAAGCAACTTCGTCCGAAATACAACGTCCTCATGAAGGATGACAAGGGGCACGTCTATGTCCGAGTCGGTCTACATGAGGCGTACCCGACGGTCGAGATCGTGCGGCGCATGGACGACACCGGCGCCCGTCCGACCGGATCATCCGGGCGGGCGAAATTCTTTGGGCCGTACACCAGCATGTACGAGACGCGGGTCATCCTCGATCTTTTGAACGAACTCTTTCCGTTTCATGCTTGCAAAGAATCTCTTACGGTACTCAATGCGGGCAAGCGAACATTTGGGGCGGCGGATCCTCCGTGCTTGGGGTACCAGATCGGGCAGTGCTCGGGTCTCTGCATCGGTGCCGTTGCCAAGGAGGAGCACCGCAGGCGCACGGATGCGATCGTCTCGTTCTTCAAAGGAGATCGTCGTCCTGCAGTTTTTCGTATTCAGGAGCTGATGGAAAGCGCAGTCCAGGATCGGAAATTCGAGCGCGCGGCACATCTGCGCGATGCACTCGCGATGGTAAAGAAGATCGAGGAGAAGCAACTTGTCTCGGATCCCGCCGGGGACGACTGCGATATCGTCGGCGCGGCGCTGATGACCGGACGCGTGCAGGTGTTCTTGTTCCACCAGCGCGGGGGCAAGGTCATTGGCGAATCTGCGATTGCGCTCGGCGGCGGCGCGGAGAAAGTCGCCGAAGCACTCGAGCAATTTCTGCCGCAGTACTACGCGTCTGCTTCCGACATTCCCGATGTGATCCTGATGGGAGAGGATATGCCGGAGCGCGGACTCCTGGGTGCGCTCTTCACAGAAACGCGCGGTCGGCGCGTGAGAATCATCGTCCCCGAGCGCGGAAAAAAATCGCAACTCCTGATGCTCGCGGAGCGAAATGCAATGGAGAAAGCGAAGCAGCAGGAAACAAAATGGGAGGCGGACATGCGCGCGACGGAGGGTGCGCTTGCCGCACTGAAGCGCACGCTCGAAGAAGGAGGACTAGAGATTCTGGAACTCACGCGCATCGAGTGCTTCGATATTTCACACCTCGGTGGCACCGAGACCGTCGGCAGCATGGTCGTTTCGAAGAACGGCAAAGCCGCGAGTGATCACTACCGCTCCTTCGCGCTTCGGGGCATGCGGCCGGGCGAGAACGACGACTATCGCGCACTCGAGGAAGTACTCAGGCGCCGATTCAAATATCTGGCGCCCCCGAAAGAAGCGAAGCCAACGAAGATTCGAAAGCTTCCCAAGAAAGAGCGTGCGGCATGGCGTGCACTGCATCCAGCAGCCGTAGATTCGAAGGGATGGAAGGAAGAAATTCTTGAGTGCGCAGACACCGAGGGCATCACGCTGACTGCCGACATGCGACGGAAATCCGGTGAGCGTCTGACGTATGGATGGCTCTTCCCTGCGATTTCCGACCGCGATCGTGTGCATGCGGCGCTCGATGCATTGGAAAAATTTGTTTCCAAAATGGAGGCATATGTCATTGTCGATGATGCACTGCGTGACACCGTGGCACTCCACGGATTTTTTCCGGCAGCGGAGGGTTTTTCTCGCTTGCCCGCGGTGGTACAGGGACTTACGGGGACGCTTTTCCATCGCAAGCGTTCGCTGAGTAAGCCAGATCCATCCTTTCACGCTCGTCCCGATCTCGTCGTCATTGATGGTGGCAAGGGTCAGCTGGGTGTCGCTGTACGCGTGCTCGCGGAACTTGGGATTATGCCTCCTGTCATCGGGCTCGCAAAGGAGGAAGAGGAAGTGTTCGTGCCCGGGCGTCCCGTTGCGATTCCATTCCCGAAAGAATCACCCGCGAAGTTTTTATTGATGCGACTGCGCGACGAGGCGCACCGTTTTGCAAACAGCATCCGCGAGTCGCGTGGAGCCAAACGTGCAATCGGGTCGGCGCTTGATACTGTTCCCGGCGTCGGACCGAAAACGCGCAAGGAGCTGCTGAAAAAATTTGGGTCCGTTGCGGGAGTGAAAGAAGCGGCGGACGCTGCGCTCTTGGAGGTTGTGACAGAGTCACAGCTGCAGGCGATCAAAGAACATCTATGAATGAGAGCAGCTTTCCATGGCTGCGGCTTATATTCGCGCCCTATGGAAGGGCGCTCTCAATGTGATATTTTGTAATTCAGCATCATCTTTTGCGTCTACATATGGGTAGGCGTACACTCAAGCTCTCATTTCCGATTCACTACTATGAAAAAAGTCTCTCTTCTCCTCGGAGCCCTCGGCGGCGCGCTCGGCGGATACCTGCTCAGCAACGCGAAACTCCGTGAGGGACTTGCGGAAACCAAGAATGCGGAGGAGGCCGCGCGCTTGCTTGGCAAGCATCTGCAGCAGGACGGCAAGAAGCTCGCGAAGGATGTGAAGAATTTCATCGAGAGCCAGGAAGTCCAACAGAATGTCGCGAAGGCCAGGAAGTTCGCTGTCAAGAAAGCAGTGGAGGCACGTCACACCATCGAAGCGTTCATGAAGAGGAACGAGCAGAAGGCGATGAAGGCCGCGAAGCACGGAGTCAAGTCGGCGAAGATCGCGGTCCGGCGCGCGGGTACGCGCGTGAAGACAGGGTTCCGCTCCGAGGAGGTTTCCTGAAGCGGACAGGTGAGCCAGATTCGCGCTTGCGCCTCGCGATCCTTTCGATAGAATAGACGGCGGGCGGATCCCCCAAGGATCTCCCGGTTTCCGTATGGTGCCAAAGAAGTCACTGGAGGCTCACATCAAAAAGATCCCCGCGGGGAAGAGAGAAGGAACAGCCCGCTTCATCGTCGTCACGGGGGGTGTGTGCAGTTCGCTCGGTAAAGGAATCGCGGTGAGCTCTATCGGCGCGATCATGAAGGCGTGCGGGTTCAATGTGTTCGTTCAGAAATTGGATCCGTACTTGAACGTTGATCCAGGAACGATGAGTCCGTTCCAGCACGGCGAGGTATTCGTCACGAATGACGGTGCGGAGACAGATCTGGATCTCGGCCATTACGAAAGGTTCATTGATGAGCCGATGAGCAAGCTCTCCACCGTGACCACGGGCCAGATCTATCAATCGGTTCTGTCTCGGGAGCGACAGGGCGCGTTCCTCGGGAAAACGATCCAAGTTGTGCCGCACATTACAGACGCGATTAAGCAGCGCATCTACGAGGCTGCGGAAAAATCGGGTGCGGACATCATGCTTATTGAAATCGGGGGAACCGTTGGCGACATCGAGGGCGAGCCGTTCCTGGAGGCCGTGCGTCAGATGCGATCGGAGCTCTCCGCTGCACGCGTGTTCCATGTCCATCTCACATTGCTTCCGTACCTTGCGGCCAGCAAGGAACTCAAGACCAAGCCGACGCAGCTTTCTGTCCGTGAGCTCCGTCGCATCGGTCTGCAGCCGGATATGATCCTTGCGCGCGCGGACCTGCCCGAACGATACGGGGATCGGGCGGGCGCGAAGATTCCGGTCGAGCTCCTGGATAAGATCAGCCACTTCTGCGGCGTCGATCGGCGCGCCGTCATCCCCGCGCCGACGGTCCATTCGATCTACGACGTGCCGCTCAATTTTCAGAGTTACGGCATGGCCGAAATCATCGCGGAGAAATTAAATTTGGGTCATGTGAAGCCGGACATGAGGAGCTGGAAGCAGGGGACAGAGCGCCACGACGCGGCAACGAAGGAGATCCGCATCGCGATCGTCGGCAAGTACACACACCTGGATGACGCGTACCTGAGCGTGATCGAATCCATCAAGTCCGCCGCGGTCTTCGCCGGACGCAGAGCGAAGATCGTGTGGATTGATTCCGAGAAATTGGAAGCGAAGGATGAAGAAATATGGAATCTGCTGAAAGGTTGCGCAGGCATCGTGGTGCCCGGGGGCTTCGGTACGCGCGGCATCGAGGGCAAAATCGCAGCGGCGCGGTATGCCCGCGAGGAACACGTTCCGTACCTGGGGCTCTGTCTCGGCGCGCAGCTGATGACGATTGAGTTCGCGCGCGCAAAGCTTCATGACCCGAAACTTACGAGTGAGGAATTCGACGAAGCGGGGAAACTGCCGCGCGAGAAATATGTGGTGCACTTCCTGCCCGGACAGCACAAGGATAAAGAAAAGGGGGGGACGCTGCGGCTTGGCGCTTACACGTGCGCGCTCAAGAAGGGGACGAAGGCCTGGAAGATTTATAAAGGAGGAGACCCTTCGCTCGGCTCAGGGCAAGTCTCGGAACGCCATCGTCACCGCTACGAATTCAACAATGCGTTCAAGGAGAAATTGGAAAAAGCCGGTCTCATCTTCAGCGGCGCGTGGCCGAAGACCGGACTCGCGGAGATCGTGGAATTGAAAGATCATCCCTTCATGATGGGCAGCCAATTCCATCCGGAATTCAAGAGCCGCCCGCACCGCCCGCATCCGCTGTTCGCAGAGTTACTGAAGGCAGCAGTGAAACGGTGAGATTCCGACGATACCGAGGAACAGATGAGATTCTTTCAGTGGGGATCCTTGGTCTCTTCGGAATCCTCGGACTCTTCGGTATCCTATGATCCATGCCAGCGCTTTCCGTCTCCCGCCTCGGCCTCAAAATCGGCGATCACCAAATTCTCTCCGATGTGACGTTCGACGTGGAGCCGGGCGAGATTATCGGCGTCATCGGCCCTAATGGTTCTGGGAAAACAACGCTCTTCAACGTGCTTTCCGGCTTCCTGCTTCCGACCACCGGCACAGTCCACATGGAGGGACGCGATATCACGCGTTTGCAGCCATCGAAGCGCGCACAGATGGGGCTCGGCCGCGTGTTCCAGAACTTCGGGATTTTCCGCGAGATGACGCTTGAGGAAAATATCTTGGTCGCGCTGGAGGCATTGCCAAAAGAGCAGCGGCGCGCGCTTGGGAATCTGAAGAAGGTCGTCCGCGGCACGCTCGCGCTCGTCTCGCTCGAGCACAGTGCGAAAAAGAAGGCAGGGGCGCTCTCGGGCGGCCAGATGCGCCTGCTCGAAATCGCGCGCACCTTGCAGGCGGGCAAGCAGCTCTTCCTGCTCGATGAGCCGACGGCGGGCGTCAGTCCCAAGATGACGAATGAAGTTGCGAACCTCATCACGTCGCTCAAACGCGCGGGCAAGACGGTGCTGATCGTCGAACACGATCTGCCCTTCATCGCGAGTATTTGTGATCGCGTGATTGTCCTGGATGTCGGGAAAATCGTCCTCACGGGGAAGCCGAGTGAGATCAAGAAATCCAAAGAGCTCCAAGAGATATACTTTGGTGCAAATCCTGCGAATTAACACCCTCTGTCGACCCCCCTTCGTCGGCAGTTGCATTTTCCTTCGTCACTTCCCATACTGACCTCCTTCATTCGGGCTTTCATTTCTTTCTCCACATTCCCATGAAGAAACGATGTCTCGCAAGCATCGCGCTCGCGGCCCTTGTGCTCAGCGCCTGCCTGCCCACTGCAGATACGATCAAGATCGGGTTCATTGGCCCGCTCACGGGTGATGCAGCCGCCTACGGCGTGGACGCGCTGAATGGTGCAAAGCTCAAGGCGGATGAAATTAATGCGGCAGGAGGCATTGATGGTAAGCAGATTTCTATCGTTGCCGAGGATGCCAAGTGCAACGGTGCGGATGCCGCGACCGCCGTTCAGAAGCTCGTGAACATTGATAAGGTTGTAGCAATCGTTGGTGGGACATGCAGCAGTGAGACACTTGCAGCAGCACCAATTATTGAGGCTGCGAAGATCGTTGTGATTTCACCCCTTAGCAGCAACCCAAGCATCACAACGGCTGGTGATTTCCTCTTCCGTAACTATCCGAGTGATGCATTGAAGACGAAGGCTATGGCGGTATATTTCCGCAAGAACAATCTCACGAAGGTTGCCGTGATCGCCGAGAACACGGACTTTGCGATTGGATTCCGCGATGCACTTAAAAAGGACTTCGGTGATTTCGTTTTCAATGAGGTCGTAGAACAGGGTACGAAAGATTATCGCTCACTGATGACGCGTTTGAAGGATGTTGATTTCGATGTCTTCGTTGCGGATGGCCAGAGCCCAGCAACAGTCGCTGCAATGGTCCAGCAGATGCGCGAGCAGGGCATGACACAATTGGCAATCACCCACGACGCAGGCCAGGCTGCTGAAACGATTACAATCGGCGGTGAAGCAGTGGAGAAACTTCTGTCGATCAACATCGCTTCCATTGGTGAGGAAACAGATTTTGGAAAGAAGATCATTGCGAAGTACGGCCAACCCCAGGGCGCAATTGCGTTCGCTGGTCATAGTTACGATGCAATGGGTGTCCTTGCTCAGGCGATCGATGATGTTGGCATAACAAGCACCGCTATTCGTGACTACTTCTATAATTTGTCGTCCTACAAGGGCGTCGTTGGAACATTCAGCTTTGATGACAACGGTGATGTCGTTGGCATCAATTACAAGCTCCTCGAAGTGCGCGATGGTGCATGGGTAGAGCTGGCGGATGCGCCTGTGAAATAATTGTCTCTATGCAAAGAGGGCCCGGGTATCCGGGCCCTTTTGTGATACCCTTTCTGCCAATGCAACTCCTTGCCAATGCACTGATCGCCGGGTCCTTGGCCGCATTGATCGCGGGCGGTCTTGCACTCGTGTATGGAGTGCTCGGCGTGTTTAATTTGGCGCTTGGGCAAATGGCTCTCTCGGGTGGATATATCACATGGTGGCTTCATCAGAGCCTTGGATTGCCACTGCTTCCAAGCCTGCTCGGGGGGCTCATCTCCGGAGCACTCCTTGCGTGGATTACTTACGAAATCTTCGTACTACCGTTCTATAAACATCATCGGTTTCTGCCGCTCGTAACAACCATTGCACTCAGCATGATGCTCGATGGTTTTCTCCTTCTCCTTTTTGAGGAGCGCCCACGCAGTATTCTTCCGGGACTCAAGAAAGGTTATGACATCATCGGTATGCGCTTGAGTATGGAGCAAATGGTGCTCATCGGATCTACGATGCTCCTCCTTCTTTTATTTGCCTTCGTCTTTCATGCCACGTCATGGGGGAGAAAATTGCGGGCAGTCGTTCAGCATGACACTGCAGCGCTTAGCATTGGCATTAATGCACCGATGCTTCATCGACTGATCTTCATCGCAAGTGGGGTGTTCGTTGCCGCCGGTGGGATTTTTATTGGTATTGATCAGAGTCTAACCCCCACCCTCGCATTTTCTCTTACGATCAAAGCATATGCCGCCATCATCGCTGGGGGCAAAGGCAATGTTTGGGGTGCGATTCTGTGTGCCTATATCGTCTCTCTTATAGAGCAGCTCCTTGTTGGCGTGCATTGGTTTGGCCGTTTTTATGTGCCTGCGGGCTACCAACAGACCGTTGCGCTGCTCTTCATCATATTGTTTCTCCTCTGGCGACCCCTCGGACTATTTTCGCGCTCCCAGCGCACAGCTTAACTATGATGCAATTTTTCTGGCACATCGTCGCTATCACCTGCATGTCGATGCCGAACATTTTTGGATTCAATCTCATTTTTGGTAGGGGAAAGATTTTTCATTTTGGTCCGCTTGGCATCTCTATCATTGCTGCCTACACGGTCTTCATACCTGTGATGAATGGATTCGGATATCCCGCAGCCATCGCATTTGGAACGATCTGCACGCTTCTGGTCTCCGCTCTCTTTGCGCGGCTTTCATTCCGACTGCCTCAGGATTCATTTGGTGTCATTTCACTCGCGCTTCATCTGGCCATGCTCGCTGTCGTTATGAACTGGAGCTCTGTAACCCGTGGAGCACTTGGTATTCCCCGTGTTCCCAGGCTCCCATTCTTGGAAACGACGATGGATTTCGTCATCGTGAGCTTCATCATTGCGTCGCTCTGGACTGTTTTTCTTCTTTGGCTCTGTAGAGGTTCGTTCGGAAGAAAGCTGGATGCACTTGCGGAGCACGCATGGTACGGAAAGGCACTCGGCATCGATGCGGCGCGCATTCACATGATCGCTTTCCTGCTTGGCGGGGTTGGGGCGATCCTGACAAACGTTCTCTTTCACCAATATATTTTCCTCGTTCATCCTGGTGATTTCGGATATCACCAACTGATTTTCTTCATCATGGTTGTCGTAGCGGGGAAGCCGGGGAGTGTGCTCGGAGTTTTGCTCTCGCTTGTCTTGCTCACGACGCTGCGGGAAGGGATTCGTTTCCTCCCTCTCTCTGCGGATGTGCTCGGGCCTCTGCGGCTCATTCTGTTTGGCATCATTCTTTTCGTAGCGGTTTGTTGGCGTCGAGATGTGCTTTTTCCTAAGCCACGTACGGTTTAAAAATTTCAGCTGACAGAGGATAGCGAATAGCTATAAGCTTTTATTCGATGAACCTCGCCCAGAAGATCCTCGGAGTCACCTTCAAAAACCCCACGGTTCTTGCGTCGGGGATCATGGGAATCACGGCGAGCAGTTGGAAGTATGCCGCGGAAAACGGCGCGGGGGGGATCACCACGAAATCATTGTGGCTGCGGGAGCACCGGGGTCATCCAAATCCGACGATCATTGCTACGGAGCATTGGACACTCAACGCCGTTGGCGTGCCGGATGCTGGGCCCGAGAAGGCGCGCGAAGAAATCGGTGCGTTCATGAAAAAGAAACCGGTACCATTGATTGCAAACATCATCGCGGAATCCGTGGAGAACTTTGCGCTCACCGCACAGGAAATCCTGCCGCTCAAGCCTGACTTCCTGGAGGTCAACATCAGCTGTCCGAATGTCGAGGATGAGTTTGGGAAACCCTTCGCCTGTTCCGCACCCGATGCCGCGCGTGTGACTGCGGCCGTGAAGGCTGTTTCCGGAAAAACCCCCGTCTTCATCAAGCTCTCCCCCAATGTCGAGAGCATCGCAGCGGTTGCGGTCGCATGTGCCGAGGCCGGCGCCGATGGATTCACGGTCATCAACACGGTCGGCCCCGGGATGGCGATCGATCTACGCAGTCGCATGCCGATCCTCGCAAACAAGGTGGGCGGGCTTTCGGGTCCCGGTATCAAGCCAATCGCGGTCAAATGTATCGCCGATGTGTATGCCGCAACGGAGGGCAAATACCCGATCATTGGAACGGGAGGCGTTTACACGGGTGAGGATGCGCTGGAGCTCATGCTCGCAGGTGCATCGCTCATTGGTGTCGGCACGGCCGTCGGCGACCGCGGAATCGAAGTATTCACATTGATCTGCGATGAGATGCAAATGTTCTGCACGAATGAAGGGATAGACAGGATTTCAGATCTCGTGGGAGGAATGCATCGTCGCCTTCGCACATTCAAACCCTCGCTTCAAACCTCGCTATGACGATTCCGTTCCAAACGCGGCTGCCGAAAACATTTCGTATTAAAGCAATCAAGCGTGAGACGGAAATGGTGTGCACCTACACGTTCGATGGATCGCTGGGCGCGCGTCCCGGACAGTTCGTCATGGTGTGGCTGCCGGGCGTCGATGAAGTGCCGATGAGCGTCGCGTACGACGATGGAGCCGTTACAAAGATCACGTTCTTCGCCGTTGGGGACATGACGGAGCAGCTTGCGAAATCCACAATCGGAGACCTCGTGGGGCTTCGGGGGCCCTTCGGCACATGCTACGAATGGAAGGCAGGCGAGCACATCGTCCTTGTCGCTGGCGGCTACGGGGCAGCTCCGATGTACTTTGTCGCAAGTGAGACGGTGCATCACGGTTGTACGCTGGAAGTCATCGTCGGCGCACGCGGCAAGGAGCATCTGCTCTATGTGAAGGAGCTTGAATCACTGCCGCATGTCTCGCTCCATGTCGCGACGAATGATGGATCGGAGGGGTACAAAGGATTCAATACCGAGGTGCTCGAAAAATTATTGAAGGCATGTAACACGAAAGGGAAAAAGAACTCTGACGACAGCCCTATCGATCAGGTCTTTGCCTGCGGTCCGGAAATGATGCTCAAGCGCGTCTCGGAGATCACTGCGGAGTATAAGGTGCCAAGCCAGATGAGCCTCGAGCGCTACATGAAATGCGGCTACGGACTCTGTGGCAACTGCGTCGTGGATCCGCTGGGCATCCGCCTCTGCACGGAGGGGCCGGTTGTGAAAAACACTACCTGCGTGAAAATCGAAGAATTTGGAAAATATCATCGTGATGCACTTGGCAAAAAGCATGAATTTCCCGCATAGGAAGGCCATAAAGTGGCTCTGGTACGAACAAGCCAAACGTGGTATACTATTGTTGTCATTGATGGTCTCGAGCAATCGTTATCACCAGTGATCAAAACAAACACCGTCTCTCCCCTTAAAAGGACTGGCGGTTTTGTTTCATATTGGAGAAACGTTTTTCTTCATGCGACAATGGTCGCATGCAAGAATCATCGAATCGCTGGTATGGCATGCAGACCCAAGAAGTTCTCCGGGAATTTTCCGTGTCAGAGTCAGAGGGTCTGGTAACTGATGAGGCACTGAAACGTTTTGAAAAATACGGGCCGAACCAGCTGACAGCATCACATCGTGCTTCGCCCTGGCTCCTGCTCCTGGAGCAATTCAAGAACATGCTCGTGATCATCCTGCTCGTTGCGGTGGGGTTGTCTGCAGTGCTTGGCCACGAAGTCGAGGCAATCGCGATCGGTGTGATCGTCCTCTTTGCCGTGCTCCTCGGATTTATCCAAGAGTTCCGTGCCGAACGAGCGATCGAGGCGCTGCGCACAATGGCGGCGCCGACAGCAACAGTCCTTCGCGACGGCAAGGAGCAGGAAATCCCGGCGCACGCATTGGTCCCGGGAGATATCGTCCTCCTCACGGCGGGGGATCGCATTCCCGCAGACGGTCGCGTGATCCAAGGCATGAGTCTGCACGCCGATGAAGCGGCGCTCACGGGAGAATCGGTTCCTGTTGAAAAAGATGCGGTGCCCCTCCACGAAAAGGAGCTTCCAATCGGAGATCGCAGGAATATGGTGTACGCGGGAACGTCGATCACCTACGGTCGCGGCCGGGCTGTCGTGACGGAAACCGCGATGCAGACGGAATTTGGCAAGATCGCGGGCATGCTGGAGTCCGTCGAAACGGTGGATACGCCGTTGCAGGTAAATCTGGATCGTTTGGGAAAATCGCTTGCGAAGGCTGCGCTCGTCGTCGTCGTTGTGATCAGCGGACTCGGGATTTTCCGGGGTCAGCCGATCCTCGAGATGCTGATCTTCGGCATCGCGCTCGCGGTCGCGGTCGTGCCCGAGGCGCTCCCCGCAGTCGTCACGATCTCGCTTGCGATCGGCGTGCAGCGGATGGCACGACGTCATGCGCTGATTCGCAGGCTCCCCGCTGTGGAAACGCTCGGCTCCACCTCGGTCATTTGCTCGGATAAAACGGGGACGCTTACCAAGGACGAGATGACGACGCGCAAGATCTTTGTTGCGGGTGAGTTTTACGATGTCACGGGCCCTGGCTACGAGCCGCAGGGAACACTACAACGAAACGGCAGTGAAGTGAAGCTGTCGCATGCTCCCCTCACCCCTCTGCGCGCCAGTG
>CAZUFJ010000014.1:0-3676 GCA_964619805.1 uncultured Candidatus Peribacteria bacterium
CGATGATGCTCCCGCTCTTCGGGCCGATCTCCGCGGGATTCGCGGCGCCCGTGGAAGAACAAGCAGAGGAAACCGTGACGCTGGAGGAATATTTGGTCCGCGATCGCAAGGCGACGTTCCTCCTTCGGGTTCGCGGTGATAGCATGATCGATGCTGGCATTCATGAGGGGGATTTGGTGATCGTCGAACGCGGGGCCGAGTCGCGCGTGAATGACATCGTCGTCGGCGTGCTCGATGGTGAATTCACCCTCAAGCGCCTGAAGCGCGAGCATGGAAAGTACTTCTTCCACGCAGAGAACAAGGCATACCCCAAGCTCTACGCACGCGAGGAATTGCAGGTTGCAGGCGTGGTGCGTGGCGTCGCGCGGAAGTATTGATATGCATGCATGATCATGCGTTCAAATGTTCAACGAGGACCGTGGATTATCATGCCGGATCATCTTCATGGTATAATTTTCATACAGAAATCACCCAATCACATCCAAATCCTTCTTTGCCGAGAGCTCCAGGTAGGTGAGCGTCCACACCGTCTGCTTGAATGCGTGGAGGTATGCAAAGAAGTAGCTTGCGATCAGGATGAGGATGATGCCGATCGCACCTGCCAGTACGTAGCTGACGATGGGGGAGAGGAACATTGCAAGGAGGAACCCGATGCCGATCACGGCGCCCGGGATCAGGAGGATCATCAACGTGTTGATAAGGATGCGGAGCGAGATCACAAACAGCAGGATCAGGAGGAACATGATGTGGCTCAAGTGGCTCACGATCAGTTTGAAGCTCTTGCCGATCGCGTCGAAGATCCCGATTTTTCGGATCACGACGGCCTCCTCCGCGAAGCTGAAGAAGAACCGAAGCAAGCTTGCGACGGTAAACAGGATGAGTACCATGATGATCGAGGGGGTTTTCAGCGGGTCATCGACGTATCGTATCATGAGCGAAATTGCGGTGATGATCGTGGAGACACTGCTTAAAAACAGGAATTCATGGATCGCGAAGATCGGGAAGAAATTGTAGAGCGCGAGCACCAGGCCCCCCTTCATCTCCTCCTTGCGGTACGCCTTGGCCCCGAGCCCGATGATGGCTCCCAGGCACATATGCGGCACGAAGAATTCCACGATGACCATGAGGATGAAGATGATGATGATCGTGAGGAAGACGTTGAACGGTGTGTTCTCATACAGGTATTTTTCAATGTCGAAGAACCCGGCGTCTCCGTCCGTGTAGAAATATTTGTACCAGAAGTAGAGCTGGTAACTGAGCAGCTTCAAATTGAGGAGCGTCTCCAAGAAAGAAGAGGTGAAGGACCATCGCCGGATCGAGCTCTCCTTCTTTGTGATGGCCCAAGCTTTGGCGATGATCTCGCGGGGGGTCATGAGGCGTAGTTTAGCGGAACCTCGTGCGTGAGCAGGGGGGCGCCCCCTTACGGCAGAAGATCCTGGAGCGGCGTGAAGATGAAATCTTTGCCGAGGATGATCGTAATCGGCCCTATTTTTTCAGACGCAATATCTATGGGCAAAGGAGCGAGCGGGATCTGAAGCATTATACTCAAGGCCTCCGCCGCTTCTTCGCTGCTTGGCTGCGCTGCGATCAGGGAAGTGGCGCGCTTCTCGCCGCCTGCGTTCGCGATGTCCAGAACATCGAAGCCGTAGCGGACGAGCTCGGTGCCGAGTGCGCCTGCAAGCCCGCTTTTGGCACCGGCGTTCAACACGCGGATGCGCGGACGCGCGAACAGGATCGCACGCGATTGTAGGAGCACGCGTGTGAGGCTCTGCACCTGCTTCCATGTGACCGGGAATTCGGGAAGAGAAACGGGGAGCAGGACCGCCGCGTCTTCAAACTGATCGCGCGGTGGCGAGTAGAGGAAGCCGCCGGGGTTCGCGGGGTCGCCGTAGAGGCCGTTTCGGTCATTCAATTGCATCGCGAGGATGCGGCTACGGTCAATCTGGTCTCCCATTGCGGCCAGCCCAACAAGTTCGCGGATCGTCATCGTCGTCTCCATGTGTGCGGAGATGGTTTTATAGAGCGACATGATGGTGCTCGGGCTCTTGTGGAGGCCTTCGCTCTTCGCCTTCTCCGCGAGCGCCGAAAGGATCTGTTGCTGGCGCGCGCTGCGATCGAAATCGCTCGATGTGTGGCGGCTGCGCGCGTACTTAAGGGCCGTTTCGCCGTTCAGGTGCTGGGATCCTGCCCCGATAGAGAATGTTTCGTACGTGTAGTTCGGCCCCGGATATTCAGTATCCACAATTGCTTCTGGGACAACGATATCCACGCCGCCGATTGCATCCACCGCCTGCGTGAAGCCGATGAAATCCACCTTCACGACATGGTGAATCTGTACATCGAGCGCGAGTCCAACCTCTTTCGCGAGTTCCTGCATTGCACGGAGCGAAGCCTCCTGTTCTGTGAGCCCTTCCTTTGTTTTCAGATAGCCTTTGTAGTCCCGATAGAGGCTGTTGACTCTCCCTTTGCCCATATTTTCCGTATGCAGGAAATAGAGATCGCGTGGGAGCGAGAGCAGTACTGCGCTCTTGGTGCCCTCTGGATCCAGGCTCGCCACCATGATCATGTCTGTCAGATCTTTGCCATCATGCGATGCATCCCCTTGGCCGAGCAGCAGAATATTCGTGAAACCGTTTTCGTCTTTTGGCAGCTCTGCACCAGCTACACTCAGTATGCCCGGTACCGTAATGACTCGAAGAGCGATGAGCGCACGTGCAAGTGCTCCGAAGAGGAGAAACATGCAAAGCACCGCTACAAGCACGAGGAAGATCCGCTTCAGAATCGTGATGCGATGTTCCTTCTTCTTCTCAGCGACGTTTCGTTTTTTCCATGTGCGGTACCAGCCGAGCATCGGGCCTGCGAATCGCAGAACCACCGGGAGAATCCATTGCCATCGTGGAGTCTCGCGAGGAGCCTCCTCGCGGATGCGACGAGTCGTAAAGGACATGCGGCGGGTATTCTAAAGGACGGCGCTGCGTGAAGCCAGGATTCTGCCGACTTATATCGGAAGCGGCCAAGGAATAACATGACTCTTCAGTGAAGAGTCATGTAAAAAAATCCTCCCGAAGGAGGATTTTTTCAAGGTTGCAATGATGCAATGCCTTATGCCGCGCGGGAAGCCATGAAGCATTCCCTGCAGAGCACTGGCTTGCCGCCCTCCTCGACGGGGCGAGGTTTGAACGGCACTTGGCAGGCGGCGCCGCATTTGGCGCAGACTGCATCGTGCATCTGGCGGTCCTGCGTGCGCTCGCTCTTGCGAGCATTGCGGCAGTCCTTGCAGCGTTGCGGTGCGCTGAGGTTCTTGGAGGTGTAAAACTCCTGTTCACCATCGGTGAACGTGAACGCGGCGCCGCAATCGCGGCATGTAAGCTGTTGGTCAGCCATACGACAGAAAGAAGGAAATAAAGTTGGCCTGTTTCCTTCTTCCTTTTCTCTCGGGAACCGACAGACGGATCAAAGGACATTGCTTGACCAAAGTGTATAGGATGGTTGACGGAAGTCAATATCCCACTTCCCGCAGTCCCGGGCTCTGTTCAACAAAAAAAAAGCCCCGCGTGCGCAGGGCTCTCAGCTCATTGTTTTCTTTTCCGCTTCTTCGAAGGTGAGATTGTTTGTGCAAGATCGAAACTGAGGGGCCCGCAAGACAGGCGATACCCATGACAAACGCGATGAAACT
>CAZUFJ010000015.1:0-3127 GCA_964619805.1 uncultured Candidatus Peribacteria bacterium
TGTGGAAGGTACGCATGGTGAGCTGGGTTCCCGGTTCACCGATCGATTGCGCGGCGATGATGCCGACCGGCGTTCCGATCTTGACGGTCTTGTTGTCCGACAGATCGCGTCCGTAGCATTTCACACAGATACCGCCGCGCGTCTTGCACGTCATGACGGAGCGTACGATGACTTCCGTGAGACCGTGCTTCTTGATGGCCGCAAGCATTTCAGTGCCGATTTCCTCATCTTTCGTGCCAAGTTTTTCCCCGCCCGCCTTCAAATCCTCCGCGAGCGAGCGTCCGAAGATGCGGCTCTCGAATTTCTCGCCGATCGCTTCGCTTTCCGCGCGCGTAATGTTGTGGCCGACCGTCGCTCCGCAATCTTCCTCGCGGATGATGATATCCTGCACGGCATCCACCAAACGACGCGTCAGGTATCCCGCTTCGGCGGTCTTCAAGGCAGTGTCGGATTTTCCTTTGCGGCCTCCGTGGGTGGCGATGAAGTACTCGAGCACGTTGAATCCTTCCTTGAGATTCGACTGAACCGGCAGCTCGATCGTGCGACCCGACGGGTTTGCGACAAGCCCCTTCATACCGGCCAGCTGCGTCACCTGGCCCCAGTTTCCACGGGCGCCCGAATCAATGACGTATGTGACATCGTTCATTTCGTGCGCTTGGAAATCCTTGATCATGACGTTCGTCACTTCGTTCTTTGTCTCGCTCCAGATGCGGATCGCGTGGTTGTACCGTTCGTCCGCAGTCACTAACCCTTTCCAGTAGAAGTTATTGATTTTTCTAATCTTTTCGTTCGCCGCATCGAGCAACTGCTTGCGCTCCGGCGGGATGCGAATATCGGACGCAGCGATGGAGATGCCGGAGAGCGTCGCGAATTCGAAGCCAATATCTTTGATGCGGTCGGCGAACGCGACGGTCTCGTCGCAGCCGACGATCTCGAGCGACCGCGCGATCAAGTCCGACAAGATCTTCTTGCGCATGGTTTCATTCACGATGCCAAGCGCCTCCGGCACGACGTCTTGGAACTTGAGCCGCCCGACCGACGTTTCGATCATGTGCGGCTCGGCGACGCCACGGGTTATACGCACGTTGATCTTCGCCTGCAAATCGATGATGCCGTGGTCGTAGGCAAGCTGCGCTTCTGCGGAAGACCCGAATACCATCCCCTCCCCTTTGCGGCCATTGTGGACTTGGGTCAGGAAGTAGCACCCGAGCACCATGTCCTGGGCCGGGTTAATGATCGGCTCGCCGGCAGAGGGCTTGAGCACGTTTTTGGTTGCGGCCATGAGTGCCCCCGCCTCGGCTTGCGCCCTGTCGGAGAGCGGAACGTGCACGGCCATCTGGTCTCCGTCGAAGTCGGCGTTGAACGCGGCACATACGAGCGGATGCAATTGAATCGCAAGACCTTCGATCAACTGCGGCTGGAATGCCTGAATACCGAGGCGGTGCAGCGTCGGCGCGCGGTTGAGGAGCACGTACTTGTTTTGAATGACTTCCTCCAAAATGTCCCACACTTCCTTGGATCCTTCCTGCACCAGACGCTCCGCGGCCTTCACGTTGTGCGCCAGTTCCCCGCGGAGAATTTTTCCGATGACGAATGGCTTAAAGAGCTTCATCGCCATTTCCTTCGGGAGCCCGCACTGGCTGAGGCGGAGGTGCGGGCCGACGACGATGACCGAGCGACCGGAGTAGTCCACGCGCTTGCCGAGCAAGTTCTGGCGGAACCGTCCCTGCTTGCCCTTGAGCATGTCCGAGAGCGACCGGAGTTTCCTGCGGTCCCCCGCGGTGAAGAGCGTCTTGCCGGCTCTGGCGCTGTTATTCAGGAGGGTGTCGACGGATTCCTGGAGCATGCGTTTCTCGTTTCTGCAGATCACTTCCGGCGCACCGATGCTCATCAGTTTTTTCAAACGGTTGTTGCGGTTGATGACGCGGCGATACAGATCGTTTAAGTCCGACGTCGCGAAGCGGCCGCCGTCGAGCTGCACCATCGGGCGCAGATCCGGCGGGATGATCGGGAGCCGCGTGAGCACCGTCCATTCCGGCTTGATGCCGGCCTGCGCGAGCGAGCTCGTGAGCTTGATGCGCTTCATGATTTTCTTGAGCTTCTGTCCCGATGATTGCTCGCGTTCTTTTTGCAGGTTCACGAGGAGGGTCGGCAAATCGACGCTCATGATGATTTCACGGAGCGACTCGGCTCCGGTGCCTGCTCGGAACACATGGCCGAACTTCATGTTCATCTCGCGAAACTTCAGTTCGGAAAGGACGGAACCGACGTGCAGATTTTTCAGATCATCGAGCGCGTCCTTGTGGTTCTGCTTCAGCGAATCCAATTTGTCCGCGATCTCCTGATCGAGCGCGTCGAGCTGCGCGCGCGTCGCTTTGCTTTCCTGGATCTTCTTCTTCGCCTCGTCGTATTCGCGCTTCACCTGGGTCTTGCGTGCCTCCATGCTGCTTTCGATTTCCTTCTCGGCTTCCTTGCGGGCGACATCATCCGCAGAGATCACGATATAAGCCGCGAAGTAGACGATTTGTTCGAGCGTCTTGATCGGAAGATCGAGCAGCAAACCGATACGTGATGGCGAACTGCGCAGGAACCAAATGTGCGTGACCGGAACGGCCAGGTTGATGTGGCCCATGCGCTCGCGTCGAACAATCGAACGCGTCACCTCCACGCCGCATTTTTCACAGATGACACCGCTGTAGCGCACTCCTTTATACTTGCCGCAGAAACACTGGAAGTTTTTCGTCGGTCCGAAGATACGTTCGCAGAAGAGGCCGTCCGGCTCCGCGCGCTGCGTGCGATAGTTCACCGTCTCGGCCTTCGTTACTTCGCCACGTGACCATGCAAGCATGTCATCGCTGCTCGCAACGCTGAGCGCAACGGCATCGAATGAATCTGTGGCTGCAGATTTCGGAGCGTGCGGCGCGGGCATAGTTTCTAGGGGAAAGGGCTAGGATTAGGGCTAGGGCTAGGAAGTGGATCGCTCCACATACGAAACTCCTGAGCTCCTCCGGGGCGATCGTCTGAATCGCTGGGGGAACTCCGGAAATGTGGATCTATTATAAGGATGCAGGAACCATGTGCAAGCTCAGAAAATTCATTTTATAAAGAATTCTTCTTTCCTATCCCT
>CAZUFJ010000016.1:0-3774 GCA_964619805.1 uncultured Candidatus Peribacteria bacterium
TCTGGATAATGCAATCTCTCCTCTGCGCCGCGGGTTGGCGTCCGGCGGGGCGCAGCCGGGACCCCGGGACAAAAACGCCCCTCAAACAAACTACGTTGTGCTATACTGCGATCTATGGCATCCGACTTCCAAAAACTCATCGGCAAGCACAAGAACCTCTCGGAAGCTGCGCAGATCCAAGCGGGCCAGGCGATCCACGGCAAAATGGCGCATCGGCACTACGATTTTCTGAAAGCGATTTCGGCATTGCTCAAGGCCGGAACGATTGACGTGCACGCGCCGACGTCGTTTTTGAATCACGCAATCTACGACAAACTGGATGAAGCAAGCCGCGGCAAAGTGGACCAAGCGAACGTGAACATTGCTGAAGCGCTTCGTCACATCGCAGATTTCTATCATTCCACACAAACGCCGGATGAAAGTCCGCACCTCGAAACAATGATCGAGCAGCTATTTCTCATGAAGAGCCGTGTGGAGGATGAGTATGGTGACGTTTTCATTTTCTAAATTTCTCTATGGCAATTATGAAATCCCCGGAAGTGCCCCGTGATCAACCCTCGGAAGTTGTGCGCGAGCGAGCGGATGTCTTGCAAGACACTGCTGCTCAGCTTGCACTCTTGAAACGAAAAATCGAGCAATCACTGGAGGGTCGAACAGTCTAAGCGCTCATCCAGCGGATACGCGGATCCCCTCGCCACCACGTCATCTGGCGTTTCGCGTATGCGCGCGTTTTTTTAGCAATCAGTTCGGAGAGCTCCTCGCGATGCGGAATGCCGGAAACAAGATGCGAAACGATTTCACGATAGCCGTGACTCTTCATCGCGGGATCTGTGGAAGCGTAGCCGCGCGCAAGAAGTCCCTGCACTTCCCCTATCCACCCGCTTGCGAGCATCGCTTCCGTGCGCCGCAAGATTCGCTGCGTCAGAAGCTCGCGCGAGATCGAGAGGCCGATGAGGAGGAGATCGTGCGACGTCGGCTCCGAAGTTTTTGCAGAGGAAGGAATTGTTCCCGTCGTCAAAAAAATCTCGAGTGCGCGGATGATGTACGGCTTATTATGAGGATGCATGAGCGCAGCGGATGCGGGGTCTAGCTCTTCCAATTGCTTGTACAGCGCTTCCCCTCCTTCACGTTCATAGTCCGCCTCCAACTTCGCACGAAGCTTGGGGTCTGCTTGGGGCAAAGGTTTGAGTCCATCGATGACCGCACTGATATAGAGCATCGAGCCGCCGACGAGGATCGGGATTCCTCCCCGCGAGCGGATCTCCTCGATGGCGCGCTGCGCCGCTTCCTTGTACCACGCAATCGTCACCTCTTCTTTGGGGTCACGCACATCGAGGAGATGATGCGGAATTCCCCGGCGCTCTCGCGCAGAAATTTTCGCCGTGCCGATATCGAGGTGACGGTAGAGCTGACGTGAATCCGCATTCACGATCTCGGGGCTGTACCCACGCCCCGTGAGCGTTTGCGAAAGATCGAGCGAGGCATCCGTCTTGCCGCTCGCCGTCGGCCCGAGCACGCAAACGAGCGGCTTCGAAGCTTGCTGCAAGAAGTCCTCGATCACGGAACGCTCGATGTTGTTAAGAATACTCGACATTGCTACAGGAAACATTTCACCATATTCGCGCTTCGCTGGATACTGCCGGAAAACCTCAAAAAAATGTATGATAATCATGAGCATTTCAGAGAAACTTCTTCTTCCTTCTATGCACCCACAGATCCAATCCGTCGCGCAACAGATTTCGCGCGGCAAGAACCCGTCAAACTTCATCATCCCGACGGTGATCGAAAAGACGCAGTTCGGCGAGCGTGTCTACGACATCTACTCGCGCCTTCTTGAGGATCGCGTCGTGTTTTTGGGTACACCGATCAATGACGATGTCGCGAATGCGATCATCGCGCAGCTTCTATTCCTCGAGAAAGAGGACCCGAACAAGGACATCACGCTCTACGTCAACTCCCCCGGCGGCCAGGTGACTTCGACGCTCGCGATGTACGACACGATGCAGTACGTCAAACCTGCGATCTCCACTGTGTGTCTCGGCATGGCAGCCAGCGGCGGCGCCGTGATCCTCATGGCCGGCGAGAAAGGCAAGCGATTCGCACTGACGCATTCCGAGATCATGATCCATCAGCCGCTCGGCGGCACGGAGGGTCAGGCAACCGATATCGCGATTCATGCGGAGCACATCATCAATACGAAAAACCTGCTCAATGAGTTGATCGCCAAGCACACGGGCAAGAAGCTGGAACAGGTGAAAATGGATACCGAGCGCGACAAGTTCCTGAGCGCCAAGGAAGCGCTCGCGTACGGCCTGATCGATCGGATCGTGACCAAAATTGAAAAGAAATAAGGAAAAGAAATAGAGGGAATAGATGAACATTGAAAATAGAGGATCCTCGATCCTCTATTTCCTTTATTTCTTCTATTCCCTCATTTCGTCGACCCGCAATTGCACTGTGATCCGCAAGCGCTGGATCCCCCCGTACAGCAGCAGCACGAGAATCCGAAGCGCACCGCGACTACGAAGATAATGAGCCAGATGTACGCATTGGTCGCCATCGACATCATGTCAGCCGTGGGAGCGCCAAGGATAGGCTTCAACAGGAGCCCCGCAGGAATCGAAGCGAGCGCAACACCGGCGATCCACGTCGCGTAATAAGGCAATAGCCCGACGACGAAGAGCGCGCCGCCGACGATCATGAGCGCGGGGAGGATGTACCCCCATGCTTGGCCGACCGGGGAAAGCATACCGAGGTCACTCGCGGTCATCGCGGCAAACTCTGCGGCGCCGCCTTTATAGAGCGTGATGCCATGGAAGAGGAGCGCAAGACCGAAGCTGATGCGGATCAGCAGACCGGCCACCGCTTTCTTGGAACAGATTCCCTTACACATAGAGCGGGAGGGGAAAGAATTACGCCTGCATCCTGCTCCCAGACTATTTCTTGTACAAGTGATTTGTTCATAAATTCTGCCAGACGCAAGGGGAAATTTTGAACGCGCTACCTTACCTACCGGACGTACATTACCTACGTTACCTAATTTTTTATTCCTATCACCTCCACCTCCGTAAAGTTTTGCCTGTGCCCTGCCACCCGTCGGTACCGCTTTCGCTTATTCGCCTTTTGAATACGAATTTTGTCCTCGCGTCCGTGCTTCAGCACTTTCACTTCCACCGAAGCACCCGCGACGTACGGCGCGCCGATCGTGACAGTTTCGGCATCGACGAGGAGGAGCACGCGGTCGAAGGTGACGCTCTTTCCGGTATCCGCATGTTGCAACGGCACCTTGAGCTTCATCCCCTTCTCTGCTTTTTCCTGAAAGCCGGCGATTTCGACAATCGCAAACATGAGAGCCCGCAGAGTGTAGGGAAACGAGGAAGTGGTGACAAGGGCAGGATCTTTGAAAGAAACAGAGGCAGAGGGACATCGCAAGAGTCATCCTTGCTAATATTTCTGTTCGATTGCACAATCCGCCTCCATGCCAGAAAGCGATCCTCCATTGAGCAAACCACCTTCTCCAAGTGATGGCGATCCAGCGATCCGCAATTTAGGAAAGGAATTCAATAGGGCGCATGAAGAGCTTGAGGTTGAAGTTATGCAACAAAGACGTGATCATCCACCAGAAATAATTATCGAGGCATTTGCCGGACTCGAACCCGGTTTCATTTTGTCGAGGAAGCAGATTGTCACACTGACTGAAGAGCAAAGAGACACAATCATGGTGCGGATCAGAGAGCGTCTTGCTGCTTTGATCTCCTCTCCTTTGTTCCACCA
>CAZUFJ010000017.1:0-12734 GCA_964619805.1 uncultured Candidatus Peribacteria bacterium
CCCCCCCCCCCCCCCCCCAAGAGTGTCAATACAAGGTATTGACAAGGTACGTACATTAGAATATACTGATCCTATGACAACGACTATTCAAGTTCGATCCGACATGAAGATAAAAAAAAGCGCGCAGCGCATCCTAGACAAGCTGGGCCTCGATTTAAGTACAGCTATTAATATTTACCTGGTACAGATTATCGAGAAGAAGGGCATTCCCTTTGAAATTTTGACCGAAAATGGCATGACTCCTGCTGAAGAAAAAGCGATCTTGAAGGAAATGGCGTGGGCTATGAAGCATGGTAAACGGTATAAAACTGCGAAGGCAATGCATAGGGATATACTAGGTAAATGAAGAGATACGAAGTTGTCCCTACAAAGAGATATCGCAAAGACATCAAAAGGCTCACAAAGTCCGGGTACAGTTTGGCGAAACTGGAAAGTATCATCGATATACTTGCATCAGGAAAGGTTCTTGCGCCTCAACACCGTGATCATGGGCTCAAAGGCGCTTTTGAAAATACACGAGAATGCCATATATCACCTGACTGGCTTCTGCGTTATTCAAAAAATGAGGACAGTCTCATTCTTCTACTCATTTCAACTGGCAATCATCGACATGTTTTAGGCATTGAGTAATAATGATCTCTATTGCTTCAGGAAGACATCAAACCCCTGCTCCTTGTGTACTTTGTACATGAGTTGAACGAAAGCGGGGTCATATTTGCCATCGCTGATGCCGTGCGGGAAATACACGTACGAAAACTCGAGCAGCATTTTGACGGTCTGCACTTGTTCCGGTCGGGGACGCAGTGTGCGAAGCATGTCCTCCAGGCTCGCTTGGCCGCTGCGAAGCTTGCCCTCCATCAATAGATCGGCGATTTCAAGCTCCGAAGCGAAGGCATCGATTTCGACAAGAACATTCAGGCGAGGTTTACCCGTCTTACGAATATCGAATTGATCGACGTAGTTCTGAAAATCTTCGGGCGTAGCTATTTGAGCGCGAACATTGGAATCCTGCACGGCATGCATAACTTCGTGATAGAAAATTAGCATATCGAGCAAATTATCCGGGTTAATCTCTGGATTGAGATGCATCGATCGACCGACGGGATTGAAATTTGCAACGTAACTTGCGCGATCAAAGCCCATCGGCTTCACCTTTTGCAATGTGTCGTAGCTAAAATAATTAATGTTTTCCATCCTGATTCTCATTTCACTTTTTTTATCTCGTTTGTCATTGTTTCCCGCAGTTTTCATATGATTCTTGATAGGGTTTTTCCTGTTGGACTCTACGACTTCAAACGGCGCATACAAATGTGTCGTTGTTGCGCCGGGTGGTAAGTGCCCCGCTTTTGCAATCTTTGCCTTCACTTC
This sequence comes from uncultured Candidatus Peribacteria bacterium, assembly GCA_964619805.1. GTDB lineage: Bacteria > Patescibacteriota > Gracilibacteria > Peribacterales > Peribacteraceae > 2-02-FULL-52-16. The sequence continues at coordinate 1,369 of CAZUFJ010000017.1, forward strand.
CTGCCCAAATTGTTCAAATCCATCCTCCAGTCTGCCGATGACGTTATCCCACTCTTTTTCTGATACGTCCTTTACTGCTGGCTGCGTTGGTTCGCTCGGCTCTAGCCCTTGCGTCGGAGCGCTCGCTTTTTTCGGCTCAGCCTCTGGGGAATGTTTCGTGAAAAGTGCGCCGACGGCGCCAACCGTGAGTGTGATCCCGAGCACACTCATTCCCACAACTTGCATATACATTCGCCGCATCACCCCGCGCGCTCGCGTTATTTGTGTTTCCTCACGAGCTTTTAGCATGCCTTTCTCTACCTGCTTTTTTCCCAAAGAGGCGACCTCCTTTTTCGCTTCTTGATATTCGCGACGTCCAGATTCACTGAAGATTTTGGGGATCAGAGACATAACGCTAAATTATGTTAATTATTGTATTTTGTCAAATATTATGCCATAATGATCTCATGGAAGGATTCGGTCGAAACTTCGAGCAAGAAGACAGAAGAGAAAGTTTTGCGAAGGCTTTGGAACAAGCCGGGTCCAAAGTGAAAGCTTTGGAAGAGCGGCTCGATGGGAAAATAACCAAAGGATCATCCGCAACATTGCTCCGTGAGGCACAGCGGGCATTGGAGGCGGCAGAGGCAGCGGGAGCGGACGTGCGTGAACTTTGGCAACAGTACAGGGCACTTGCGCATCGGCTTGCGGATCATATTGAAAATATATCGGAGCGTGGACCGGAGCATCACTTTGAACATCCTCCCCGCCAGGCTGCGACAAAAGAATACGTCATGAGAATTTCGGTTGGCGAGAACCGACTGAGAAAAATTACTGAGGACGTGCAGGAGAAATTCGAAAAAGAAAAGCGTGAAAAAATGAGTGCAATGGAAGCGAGGCATGAAGTCTTGCAGGCAATTGTGTACGGCATACAGGCTCATGCGCATGTGGTGAAACGCGCCGTCTTCACCATCTTCACGAGCCACGCCTCCATCGTTGTCACGGAAGTTATGGAAGAGGATGTGGAAGGCCTGGAAAAATTTATCGAATCTCTCGATCCAGTCGTCAAGAGCGTGAAGACACTCTCCGGGAAGAAATTTGAAAAAAAGATCGAGAAGGGAAAATTGCCGGATTGGTGGATGGACGCACTCTTTAATCGAAACAAGGCACGTCCGTCGGAAGTCGCTCGATGGATCTATGAAAAATTTTTTTCAGAAAAGAAGGATACAGGAAGATAGACCACCGCGGGCTGGTCGAAGCGCAATGAGGAAGGCGTATCATTGCTCCGACGATGGAACGAACATTCAGTCTATGGGTGAAGCCGCGGGGAACAATCGCAGAGGAATTGCGAGACATCATTGCGCGCTTGGCGAAGCACTATCACGGCCCCATATTTTTACCGCATGTGACGGTGCTGGGGAGTATCCCGAATTTGACAGTAGAAGAGGCGAAGAAAAAATCTGCGGAACTTGCAAAGAAGCTTCGGCCCTACACGCTCACAACCGAACGCCTTTCCACCGGCAAAGAATTCCATCGCTGCATCGTCATACGCATGAAGCGCACCGAGCAGGTTGCAATGGCATTCCAGGCTGCGAGGGCGATGTTTCAGCACACGGATTGCGAGGAGTACATGCCGCACCTGAGTATCTTCTATGGCAACATTTCAGAAGAAGAAAAAACAGCGGCGATGGAGGAAGTTTCGCTCGAAATGGGGAAGTCTTTCACCGTGGATACGCTCTTGCTGGTAGATACCGCAGGAACACCAGAAGCATGGAAGCAGATTACGGAATTTGGTTTTGGTCAGGGCTCCGTCTACCCCTTGCTTCCGGCCACCGATTTGCTATGATCCGCTCGTCATGCAGCACGCCTTCACAAAGAAGATGAAGACGACGACCTTCCTCCGGAAGGGCGGCTGCGTTCGGATCTAAGTAATTCTTTCCCACCCAGCGCCCCTCCGGAATGAGGGGTTTTCTTTCTGCAATATGGAAACTTCTACTGAAGTATTCAACGGCACCAGCGCTCTTAACGCTGCCGATACACTCGTCATCAAAATCGGAGGCGATCACGCTGGCAATATTATTTGGAACATTCGCAACGCTGAGGAGCGCTTGCATGCCGGGAAGAAAGTAGCACTCGTGCTTTCGGCATTCCGGCAGCCGCGAGGCGGAACGTTCAACACCACATCCGAGCTCATAAAAGCTGCGCAATCCCTGGCGCATGATGAACCCGAAGAGGCATGTAAACAGATTGATGGTGTCGCCGATTTCGCCCAAGAAGTGTTCGCAGGAGAAGCATACAGTTTGAACGGGCCACAGAGGAATTCGTTCGTAGATGCTCTGATGGAGACGCTCCGGAATGAAATTCGCGATTTGAAAATTCATCTCACGTCGGCGCAACCGAAGAACGTTCGAAAAGTCGGCGAGGATTATGTTGTCACGAACGGTGACACGCTCTCGCTCTCTGGTTGGGGCGAACACCTGGTGAGTACGATCTATGCGCGTGCGTCTGTCCTGCTCGGGGTACCCGGCAAAGAACTCCCTGCGCGATCGATCGCAGCAGCTACGTACCGTGAGCACGGCTACGAGCCTGATCGTAGGATCGATACTATCACCATGCTCCGCTCGCGAGTCGCTTCAGCGATTCTGGAGTGCAGAAAGCAGAGCTCCCTCCTGTTCGCACCGGGGCATTTCCCCACTCTTGCCAGTGAACGTGGCTACAGCGATACGGGCGCAGCACTCGTCGCGCAGGCGATGGCGATGGGAATGATCCGTAACAGTGCATTCGATGTCGTATGCCTCATCCGCAAACTCTATCCTATGTGCGATCGTGATCCGAGCAGCGGAGGACCACGGAAGATTGAGCGGTATCTAAGATTTTCAGATGCACTCGCGCGCGTGCAACCGAGAGGTTCCGCCGCTGGGCTCATTCACCAGGCCGGACTGCAGATGCTTGAGGAGCGTCGTATCCCCACGGTTATCAGTGACCCCAAAGGCGAGCGTGATGGGAATAACACGTTAATCATCTAGTCGAGAAGCGCCGCATACTCTTGCCAAAAAAACCGTCTTTTGCGCGGGAGGGGAGAGGGGTAGCATGAGAAATTGATTTCCCCCCTCTTGTATGGTTACTCGCACTCTCAAGCGCTCGTCGAAGAAAAAGGCTGTCCGCAGCAAGGCGAGGATGGGGAAAATTTCCCGCATGAAAACGAGGTCTAAGATAGCAATGAAGAAGACCGTTGCGCGCGCCAAGGCGCCGAAGATCAAGATCACAGGGAGAGTGGTCCACTACTACGATCGCATCGGGGTTGCGATTGTGGAACTGGCTGCTCCGCTTCGGGTCGGCGACATGGTGGTCATCAAGAATCGCGGTGAGGAATTCGTGCAGCTGGTGGACAGCATGCAGATTGAGCACAAGTCCGTTTCGGTGGCGAAGAAGAAAGATGTGATTGGCATGAGGATCATGATGCCGGTGAAGGAAGGGGCGTTGGTGTTGCCGGTCTGAGATTTACTTTTCCCCACTGAAAAGACTTCTCACGTTCCCTGCGAATTTTCTGGTCTTATCCCATAGTGATTCTTGTTTGGGCTCAAGATAGCGAATGATGTCATTTGCGACTGTATGATCCTTGGGAGAGAGCGGCTCGGAGGATCGATGAGTTTCCGCAAGCCTCAGAAGAAGGTGTTGCTCGTTGATCAGGAATGCATCGCGGTCAGGCCCCTCTTCGTATCGACCGGGGTGATTTGCGACAAGCTCCATTACATTTGGTAACTCCCCATACGTGACCGGGGATTCGAGACGAAAGATGGATGGTGCATTGATGCTCACATAAATGACGAATGCGGAACATGGTTCGCTGCCCTCACCCCAAAGATTTTTCACTTCAACACCAACTTCATCCCCCAATGCCCGAGTCCTATCGCGAGGGCGACGATGAGCCACCCGACGAAGCCGCCGAGGATTTCGAACGTGACGAGATTCGGATCCAGAAGGTACACGATTTGATACGTGATCCAGAGGAAGACGGCGTTGACGATCACGATCGCGACGATGGTTGTGAGGAGCCGCAGCGGCAGTGTGATAGCATTGAGGATCGGGCGGACGAGGATGTTGAGGATCGTGATGATGCCGGCGACGATCAGGATGCCCGTGATGCCGCCTCTGATGAAGACGTACTCGGTGAGCTCATTCGCGAGAATCCAGACGAGCGCGATCGTGAGTGCGAAGCGGAGGAGCAGGCGAGTGGGGAGGGACATGGGCCAGAGCTGGGCTAGGGCTAGGGTTAGGGCTAGGGCTAGGGTTTGGAGGGGAAGATGAGAACGGCTTTTCCTTCGCTCAATGCTACCGACGACGAAGTCCCTTTGGTATTGCCGATCTTCACCGAGGTTTCTTGCTCGATCAGCTCGCGGAAATCCTTGAGCAGCGCATCCGCGCCTGTGATCCCGATGATGAGGTGATCCGTGATCGCGTAGCCCTGTTCTTTGCGGAGTTGCTGGATCGCGCGGATGAGATCGCGCACGTCGCCCTCGCGCGCAAGCGCGGGCGTCACACGCGTATCAAGGCTGAGCACGACGCCGCGATCGGCCAGCACACCTTCGCCTTCGTTTCCTTTGTAGACAATCGTTACTTCATCGGGGCTCATGCGTTCGTCGCCGATCAGCACCGCGCCATCCTCTGCGATGGAAAAATCACCGCGCTTGCCCGCTTGGATGATTTCCTGCACGCGCGCGCCCAGACGCGGGCCGACCTTGCGCGCATCCACCATCGCGATCGGCTTCGCGAGCGCCGATACATCCTCAGCAAGCTCGATCGTTTTCACATTGAGTTCCTCCTGCAAGAGGAGGATTTCCGACGGAGCGAGCGTCGCCCCTTTTTTCATCGACTTCGGAATCGCGATCACGGCCTTTGACAGCGGCTGGCGCGTTTTCAGCTTCGCATCCGCACGGATCTTCATGCCAAGCGAAGCAATCGTCCGAAGGAGCCGCGTCTTCACGATCAGGGATTCCTCCTTCTCCGTAAGTTTCCGTACGTCGGGCCAGTCGGTCAGGTGGATGCTCCCGTGGTCTTCAGGAACAAGATTCAAATACACCGCTTCTGTGATCATGGGGCAGAACGGCGCGAGCAATTGCGAGAGCGTGAGGAGCACGTCATAGAGTGTCCCAATTGCAGCGGTGCGATCTTGATCCGCCTCGGCGCTTGGACCCGCGACCGCGTGGATACCGGATTTTCCCGCGAAGCGACGGCGAGAGAGGCGCACGTACCAATTCGTGAGCGCATCAATCGTATCGCCAAGTTCCGCGCACGTTGCGGAAAGGTCATACGCATCGAGCTGCTTCGTCATGCGATTCGTAAGATCCTGCACCTCGGCGCGAATCCACTGATCCAGCGGATGGCCGCTCGTTTTCCTGGAACCCGTCGGTTCCCAGTTCGCCGCATTCGCGTATGTCACGAAGAAACTATAGGTGTTCCAGAACGGCAGCAGCACATTCTGCGTCGCTTCACGCACGCTCTTTTCCGAAAAACGAAGCGTTTCTGCGCGCACGACGGGCGAGCTCATCAGCGCGAATCGCAGCGCGTCGGCGCCGTGCGTGCCCATCAGCTCCATGGGATCCGGGTAGTTCTTGAGCCGTTTGCTCATCTTCTTGCCGTCTTCCGCAAGGATGATCCCGCCGCAGATGCAGTGGTCGAAGGCCGGCGCATCGAAAAGCGCTGTCGAAAGAACTATGAGCGTGTAGAACCATCCGCGCGTTTGATCCAGGTTCTCGGCGATGAAGTTCGCAGGGAAATTTACAGGGATTGGATTGTTGCCGCTGTCGGCTCTGCTCGTCGGATTGAACGGAAAATTCATCTGTGCGTACGGCATCGAACCCGATTCGAACCAGCAATCGAGCACCTCGGGCGTGCGCTTGGTGAGCGGATGAAGAGGCATGGGGTAGATACCGGCATTGTTTGGCATCAGCCCCGCCGCTTCCCGGTACGTCAGATTTTCGGTGAGTGCACGGAATGCGCGGATCATGCCGCCATGCGATACAATGAGGACGCGCTTGCCCGGAAATTCCGCGAGCAATTTTTTCTGTGCGGTCTGCGCGCGCTCCAAGAACTGTGAAAGTGATTCGCATTTCCCATCGGGTGTTTCATGATGGAAGCTTGTCGTATGGAACGATGGATCAACGTGTGGATGCTTGCTCAGTATTTCCTTATCCGACTTTCCTTCCCATGGACCGATGTTGCGTTCACGGAGTTCCGGACACTCAGTGACCTTCATCTTGAGCGCCTTTGCGATGATGTCAGCAGTTTCACGTGCCCGCGGCAGGTCTGAACAAAGGAGCACATCGAACTTCTGCTTGAGTAGCCTCTTCGCAGTTTCTGCTGCTTGGTTCTTTCCTTTCTCGGTGAGCGGTTCCATCGTCCAGCCGTTTGCTTTCCATTCTGCATTGAAGCTCGTCTCGCCATGGCGCACGAATGTCGCATGGACGGTCGCAGCATCTTCTGATCCCGGCCACGCGATCGTATCCACCGTTTCCTTGTGCAGATCCATCTCCGCCTCCGTTGCGTGATCGTAGTAGAAGGTTGTGGCCTCCGCGAAGCCGGGGTACGGCTGGTGGCAGAGCTTCGCCGGGTCCTCCCTATGAAAGAAATGTTTGATCGTGAGGAGGGGATCCGCGTGCGTCACAATCACGATGTGTTCGCCGCGATGCCGCGGTAGAACCTCCTTCAAAAATTCACTCGTGCGCGTCGCAACCTCGCTCCATGTCTCCATGCCCGGAAAGTGATAGATGCTCTCCACTTGTCCGGTCTGCAATTTGTGCGCACGGCGCGCCTTCACAAACGTCAGATCCGAGAAATCCACGGACTTTCCCTCGTACGCGCCGAATCGCACCTCGCGAAGCCTATCATCCACGGTGACTTCGGCATCGGTTGCCGTGCCGAGGATCATTGCTGTTTCTTGAGTGCGCGAGAGTGGCGATGCGTAGATGCGAGCAATCTCTTGCGCCTTCAGAGTCTTGGCAGTTTCCGCAGCCTGTTTCCGGCCGCGCTCCGTCAGCTTCGTCCCGGGGACGATGCCTTGATACACGGGCGTCACGTTCCCGACGCTCTCCGCATGGCGGAGCACCGTGACTTTTGTGAAGCGAATCACATTCCTCCGCATCAGATCATCGCGACTCCCAATGACTTCCATTGCTTTCGTTTCCGGGCAGCGCCAGATGGGGAGCGGCGTCCCCCAGTAGCGGTTGCGGCTGATCGCCCAATCGCGCCCCCCCTCGAGCCACCGGCCGAATCGGCCGTCGCGGATGTGGCCCGGGACCCACGTTGTCTTCGCATTTGCCGCAAGCATGTCTTTCTTAATTTTTTCCACGGCGACGAACCACGATGATGTTGCGTAGTTGATCAGCGGGCTATCGCAGCGCCAGCAATGCGGGTAGCTGTGGTGAAATGATTCGGCCTTGAACAATTTCCCATGTTTTTTGAGCCAGCCTGCGATCATTGTATCGCCGCTCATGTGATCGTCCTCTGGCTTCGCATCTTTGCCAGCGAAATCCGTGACCGCCGCGGAAAATTTTCCATCCATGCCGACATGCTTTACGGCGGGGACCCCCTCGCGTTTGCCGAGCACGTAGTCATCCTCGCCGTAACCCGTTGCGATGTGCACGATGCCCGTTCCATCCTCGGTCGTCACAAAGCTCGATCCATCCACCACGCGGAATGCGTTCTTTTCATCTGCGAAGTAGGGGAAGAGTGGTTCGTAGGTGAGGCCGAGCAATTTACTGCCCGTTGTTTCCTCCACGATCTCGAACGGACGATCCTTAAAGACGGCTTCCACACGTGCTTTTGCGAGGATGTAGCGCTCGCCTTCGCTCTCGACCGTCACGTACGGAACTTTCTTTGAAACCGCGAGCAGCATGTTTCCGGGCAGCGTCCAACCCGTCGTGGTCCATGCGAGCATGTAGGCCTGCCTCGGTGTAGTCCGCCCCGGCGGACGAAGACGGGTCGGCTCCTTTAATTTGAACCGTGCGGTGATCGAATAATCGTCAATGTCTTTGTACCCCTGCATCACTTCAAAATTGCTGAGCGGCGTTTCACAACGCGGACAGACGTGCATGGATTTGTAGTCCTCATACAAAAGTTTTTTGTCCGAGAGGCTTTTCACCACCCACCAGATCGACTCCATGTAATCCGGATCCATCGTTCGATAATCGTGATCCATATCCACCCAGCGACCCATGCGTTCGACAACGGCGCGCCACTCCTTGGCATAGCGCTGCACCGACGCGCGGCAGAGCGCGTTAAATTTTGCAACGCCCATCGCCTCAATTTCTTTCTTCGTTCCGATCTTGTGCTCTTTTTCAATCAGGTTCTCGATCGGGAGACCATGGCAATCCCAACCAAACCTGCGCTCGACGCGTTTCCCGCGCATCGTCTGGTAGCGGGGGATCACGTCCTTCACCGTTCCCGCGAGCAGGTGACCATAGTGGGGGAGCCCCGTTGCAAACGGCGGGCCGTCGTAGAAGCTGAAATTTTCTTCCTTCGTGCCGCCGCCTATTCCATCCAGCGCATCGAGCCGCTTCACCGACCTGTGCCGGATGCTGCGCTTGAACATATCCTCCTCGCGCCAGTAGGTGAGGATGCCATCCTCGAGCGCTGGAAACGATTGCCGTGGGTCAACGGGGTCGAACATGCAGAAAAAAGCTACAGGAAAATGGCTCTATGGTCACGTCTCCTATGACAAGTCTCCGTCATGATTTGCAATTTCTGCAGCCCATAGTGCTCGTTGCTCAATGCTATCCATTTCAACATGTTCTATGTCATGCGCGCCATGCCCCACCGGGGCCCATCCTATGAACTGCGTCCCGAGGCCATGAAACAACATGCCTTCCTCCGCGACACCGCTTGCGGCAACGACGGGGACTTCTTCTCCGCGTAGCTCACGTGCATATTTTTGCGCTACAACGACCAAAGGATGATCTGCCGGAGTGAGCCATGGCTCAATGAAGGGCACGCCTCTTCGTTCTTCTATCTTCAATTCGAGGCTCTCGCGAGGAATGTGAAGCCGGAGAAAATATTCTTCTAGGACAATACGCACACGTTCAGCCGCAAGATTCGGATCAGAATAAAAAATGTTGAGACGCTGTAAAATTTCACCTGGAACGCTGAGACCTTTGGATTGCCCATAAATAGAATCAGGGATGGCGTGCGATGTCTGCGGAAGCAGTTTCTGCGTATCACCGGGGTATGCATTGGGCAACGCAAAACCGCGATCTTCATCGAGAAGTTCATCGATAGCGCGACCGAGGTAGCGATGTGCGATATGAGCAATAATGCTTGTATCGCGATCAACGGCACCAGCGTGCGGGGCCAGTCCTCTGAAGTATGCATCGATGCCGATGCGACCGGTTCTCCCACGATAGAGGGGTGCACTGATGCCGCTGTCGCCAACAAGGATTTCGGTCGTTGCGCCTATCGGTGCCGCTGCAAGGTCGCCATTCTGGATTGCCTGATGGAGGACGCCGGATCCGGCCTCTTCACAAGAACTTAACACTGTCTGAATTGCATGCCGTGCATTTCCTTTCTCTCGAAGTATTTCTAGTGCCATCAGATATGCGATATTGCCACTCCACATATCGAGTGTGCCCCTTCCCTCTCCGATGGTGACCGTGGATTCGCCGATGTTCTTCGATCGCAGCACGAGTGGGTCTCTCTGCAGTTGTTGTTGCAGAGGTTCAACCGTATCGAGGTGACCAAGCAGTGTTATGAGTGAGCGCTTGCGATCCTGTGACGCGACGCCAAACTCCGACATTATTTTAATGAGGGGGAATTTTTCTCCGCTTCCATCCGGCCATTCTGGATATTCCAAAATTTCAGCAACGCCCAGATTGTGACGATTTACAATGTCTGCGACGTGTTCCGCTGCAGCGAATTGACCTTCGCGCGTGTGCGGCCGAAAGCGGAGAATTTCTCCGAGAAGTTTTTCAGGTGCGAGTTGCGTCATATAAGCGAAGTATGATAACAGTCTGAAGAGTGCCCGTCCAATGGTTATTGGGTTACGCTTCGATCCATTGGCAATGGAATCTGTGTTCAATGTGCTGCGTGTTTGTTGAAAGATTCAAGACGTTCTTTGTACAATTCTCTTATCCGCAGCTCTCGAGATGCGCAGGACACAAGTTGAAGCAACGTTCTATTTATTGAAGGACAGAAGCGCAAAAACTCTTCTTTTAATTCTTGACAATGGAGAATATTTCTCCAAGAATGGTTCCATCCCAAATTTTCTCATCTATGTTGAATATGAATCACGAACCTGAAGGGTCTGGCTCATCAGACGAAGCATCTCGTTCTGGGAGCCAAGACATTCCTGGAAGAGATGAGAAGAATCATCCATATTTTAATGTGGTCATCCAAAGATCTATTCAAAACGTCAAAACCTACACCGATGGTAACTTGACGGAAGAAAAAACGAAGGAACTTGCGCACAAAATAGCAATGGCAACTCTCAGGCGAATTAATGCTGAGACTTGTTCTAACGTATTCAGAGCACTACAAATTGTGAATCAAATAACTGACGAGCATTATGGCGGATTGGAAATTAGTGAAAACGCAACTCCGCAGTAACTTTGTAGAGTTTGCGAGTTTTATCGGCTATTGCATAAATATATTTAATCCCATAGAATGCGACACCCTCGCTTCTCCCCTTTTTGATGAGTTTCGAATCCACCGACCCCAATGATTCTGAGAAACTGCCTGGTGAGGTTCCAGCAGGGAACCTCGAGCCCGATTCTCAGGTCGTTCGGGAAGCTATACATCGCCAATTCAACATTGAGCAGGAAGCAGAAAAGGAGAGTGAACAACGACAAAAGGTTCGTGAATCGTTTGAAATAGTGCAGCGCGCCACGGTGTACCCGCTTCGGCTTGAAGATCTGGAGCGGTCAGGTGGTATTGGGCAAACATATGAAGAAGCTCATCTCAATCCAGCTATCACTCGACTGAAGCTTCAGGGACATATTCATGCGTTCACCTCACGCATCATTCGCGGCATATTCGTCTACGGATTTGATGAGAAACCTCTCAATCTGGAATATCGGGTACACGGGCCTTCCGTTTTTGATCAAATGAAAGAGGGGTTGGAACGAACTCCGGAGCAAGAGGCCGATAAAGGGAAATTCCAGGGATGGTATCTGGCAGAGCAAAAGGAGGGAAAAGTGCTCGCGTGGGCGACTTGTAATTTGCCGCCCTCCGGTTTGACGCCCACACAAATGAAAGCGACCGAGTACATACAGAATCTGCAGGGAGAAATATTGGAGAAGGGAGTTACCGGAGGTGGCCTTCAATACTTCGGTCCGGCCGCCGATAATTCCGCGTATTTCATAAAAAATGCTGAACGTTTTTGGTATTTTGATACTGTGCAA
>CAZUFJ010000018.1:0-32209 GCA_964619805.1 uncultured Candidatus Peribacteria bacterium
GTGGTCTCTGCAAGAAGCGAACGCTCACGCAGTTTCCACCGGAGAACGGACAGGTCTTCTACTGCTCTGCGTGTTGGCACAGCGATACGTGGGACGCGCATGACTATGGTCGAGACATCGATTGGAATCGTCCATTCTTTGGACAGCTCACCGAGCTTCGGCGCGCTACTCCTGCGATTGCATTGAGTGTGCAAGGTGAGTGCCAAAACTCTGATTACATTCATTACGCTGGATCGAGCAAGAACTGTTACCTCATCATGCATGCGGACTTCTGCGAGGATTGTTACTACGGCTACGGGTTCAAGAAGGACCGCTGCTGCGTCGATGGCTTCTACAACCTCCACAGCGAACTCTTGTATGACTGCGTCGACTGTCACAAGTGTTACGGTCTCAAAGGCTGCCAAGATTGTCTCAACTGTTCATCGAGCGCGTTCCTCCGTGACTGTATCGGCTGTAAAGACTGCTTCCTCTGCATGGGGCTCAGGAACAAACAGTATTGCTTTGAGAACGAGGAGCTTTCGCGCTCGGAGTACGAGAAGAAGATGAAGGAGATCAATACGGGATCCTATTCTCAGTACCAAAGTTTCAAAGCACGGAGGAGAGAGCTCGAGAAGTCACACACGTTCAAGGAATTCCAGGGACACAATCTTGAACATTGCAGCGGAAATCACCTCTACAACTGTAAGAACGTACTGGACAGCTTCGACTGCGAGGATGTCGAAGATGCGCGGTACTGCACGCAGCTCGTGCTCGGGTCCAAGAACGTCTATGACGTGTATCAGTACGGTTCCAATCTCCAGAATTCCTATGAGTGCGCGATCTGCGGAGAAAATTCACAGGGCATTCTCTCTGGTATGGAGTGTCATCTCAATTCGTACGGCCTCTCCCACTGTTTCTACATGGAAGCATCCAAAAACTGCTTCGGCTGCGCGAGCATGCAGCGCGGTTCATACTGCATTCTGAACAAGGAATATTCTAAGGGAGAGTATGAGTCGCTCGTGCCCAAACTGATCGAGCACATGAAGAAGCACGGTGAATGGGGAGAATTCCTGCCGCTCGGCTCGAGTGAGTTCGGGTACAACAAAACAACGGCACAGATGTATTACCCGCTCACGAAGACCCAAGCAGAGGAACGTGGATTTGTGTGGGATGACCGAAAAGATGAGCCACCGAAGGCAGACAAAGTCATTGATGCAGACCAACTCCCCGATGACATTCGCGATATTCCGGACGACATCCTTAACTGGGCGATTCGCTGCGAAGTCACGGGCAGGCCCTTCAAAATCATCAAGCAGGAACTCGAGTTCTACCGTCAGCAGACGATCCCCGCGCCGCGCCGGAGCCCCGAGCAGCGGCACCTGGATCGTTTCGCACTCAGAAACCCCAGGCAATTCTGGGCTCGTCACTGTGCAAAATGTACAAAAGAGATCCAGACGACGTACGCTCCAGACCGTCCAGAAATCGTCTACTGTGAATCTTGTTATCTGAAAGAAGTATACTGACGGTCCATGGGAATGATCTGTGCCAATTCCTGGTGTAAGCGGAGCTTCGATATTGCGGACGATGAAGTCGCTTTTTTGAAGAAGCTGACCTTTACGTTTGGTGATCGCACCATCGAGATGCCGCTCTCGGATCGGTGTCCTGATTGTCGGACACAAGCGCGTACTGCGCATCGTAATGAGCAGTTCCTCTATAAGACGCGCTCGAAGTTGTCCGGCAAGGAAATCGTCGCGCTCTATGCGCCAAATCCGGTCGCGGGTAAGGCGCTCCCTGTCTACAGCCAGGACGAATGGAGGAGCGACGCGTGGGATCCGCTCTCGTATGGACGCGATGTTGATTTCACACGATCGTTCTTCGAACAATTTGCAGCATTGCAGCACGCGGTCCCGCGCATGGCGCTCATCACCATTGCGAATGAAAACTCGGATTTCTCGACGGGGACAGGCTACTGCAAAAATTGCTACCTGATCAATTCGTCCGAAAACTGCGAGGATTGTTACTATGGAAAATTGCTCCAGAAATGCCGAGACTCGGTGGACTGCAGCTACCTCTATGACTCCGAGCTCTGCTACGAATGCTTCAGTGTCTTCGGGAGCCACAATTGCCAGCATCTCTCCTTCAGCCAAGACTGTCAGGATTGCTTCTTCTCCTCCAACCTCAAATCCTGCAAGAACTGCTGCCTCTGCACCAACCTCGATCACAAGGAGTACTACTTCCAGAATGAACCGCTCAGGAAAGAAGCATATGAGAAACGCCTGACAGAATTTCGCGGCAGCTTTACGCGCACGCAGCAAATGAAAGAACTCTGGAAGCGTGTGAGAATTTCCACAGTGAAAAAATACGCGAATATCATGAACTCCGAAGGCTGCACCGGTGATTATATCGAAAATTCGAAGAACTGTCTGGAGTGTTACGACGTCACGGACAGCCAAGATTGCAGGTCTGTGCAAGTCGGCGTCAATGTGAAGGATAACTATCACTGCTCAAACATGTATCTGAAACCCGAGCTCTGCTACGAAACACTCGGTACGATCGAGGTGCACACTGTCGCATTCTGCCTCTACATCTTTCACTCGCAGCGGATGCTCTACTCGGAGTACTGCTTCCATTGCAGCGACTGCTTCGGGTGCTCGGGGTTAACGCGCAAGAAGTTCTGCGTTTTCAATAAACAATATTCGAAGGAGGAATACGCATCGCTCGTCCCGAACATCATCGACCATATGAAAACCCCGTACCAGTCGCCTGCGGGCTCCGGTTCATTCGGCAAGTTCTTTCCTTCAGCCCTTTCGCCCTTCGGCTACAACGAAACGCTGGCCTCGGAATATTTCCCCCTTAAGCGAGAGGAAGCGATCGCACGGGGATTCCATTGGCGCGAGAAAGATGCACGAGATTTTTTACCACAAAAAGCGCCGGTTCCCGAGAGCATCGCGGAAGTGACGGATCAGTTACTTCAGGAAATATTCTCCTGCGAGGATTGCCGGAAGAATTTCCGCATCATCCCACAGGAGCTTGCGTTCTATCGTCGAAATTTAATTGCGATTCCGCACATATGCCCCGATTGCCGGAACAACGAGCGCATGCAGCAGCGAAATTCACGCAAGCTCCACGATCGCAATTGTTCGCATTGCGCGAAGTCGCTCCTCTCCACCTATCACCACGACCGTAAGGAAGTCATCCTCTGTGAAGAATGCTTTAGGTCCGCATTATACGCGTAGCCGGTCGCATAAAATCCCCTCATCAAATGGCTTGTTTTAGCGTATAATAAAGGACAATGGCCGCAAGCGCCCTCCGCTATCTGCACATCATGATTCCCCAGGGGGAACCCGAGGGGCAAAAGCGCGAATCGAAGTTTCAGGAGCTCCTCATCAACCTTCGCAACACGTTCACGGGGCGCAGGGTGTCGCTCGAGTATTTCGGCTACGCGCAGTACACGTATTTCTTTCTCGTGATCGAGGAGAGCCTGTTCGAGACGATCGAGGGATTGATCTACGCGACATTCCCGGAGGCGGAAATCAAAGAGGTGCAGGACTACACGGAGATGTTTGATCCGAAGCGACAGGCGATCGCCGGCGCGGAAATCACGCTCCATCATTCCGATATTTACCCGATTAAGACGTTCGACATGTTCGAGGAAGACAGCGCCTCGCGCTTCTTCTCCGTCGTTTCCAAGATCGGCCCCCTCGATCAGGCGTGGGTGCAGATCATCGCGGAGCCGCAGGATGACAGCGGATCGTATCATTTCCTTCGCAAGTGGCGGATTCGCATGGCAAATATGCGTCACTTTTTCAGCGTTCGCGACCGGATGCGCGAGGGCGGCCGCAAAGTCATCAACGCAATGCGGCATACGAAGGCGCATGAGAAAGCGGACGTGAAGCCGTTCACGGTGAGCATCCGTTGCGCGTACGTGTCGGATACCGACGAGAATGCGCGAAGGAAACTGGAGGCCGTCATCTCCAGCTTCTCGCAGTTCAATGACCGCGATATCAATGAATTTCACGGGCACGCATTGCATGGGAATGGATTCCTGGATCGGTACCGCGCACGCACGCACGCAACGACCTTTGTTCTGAACGCCAAAGAGGTCGCGACGCTCTACCATTTCCCAAATACCGATTACGTGTCACACATCGTGCATGTGCTCGCGCGTAAGAGCGACCCGCCGCAGGATCTGCCCCGCATCGGCCAGAGCGCGGTCTCCGGATTCGGCGTCACGAACTATCACAACAGCCGCATTCCGTTCGGCATCCGACGCGAGGATCGCCGCCGCCACCTCTACACCGTCGGCAAATCCGGCGTGGGCAAAAGCAAGTTACTCGAGCTCCTCATCAACGAAGATATCAAGAACGGCGAAGGGTTCGCGGTCTTGGATCCGCACGGAGACTTGGTAGACAACGTGCTCCGGTTCATCCCGAAAGAACGTATAGACGACGTGGTGCTGTTCGACCCATCCGATACGAACTTTCCGATTGCGTTCAATCCGCTTGAGAAGGTTGATGACGCCTACAAGATGCAGGTCACGATCGGCTTCATCGATATCTTCAAGAAGCTCTTTGGCGGCAACTGGACGTACCGGTTGGAGCACGTGCTTCGGTACACGACGCTCGCGCTCCTCGATAGCCCGAATACGACGGTGCTCTCGATCCTCAAAATGTTGACGGACAAAAACTACCGCCAGAAGATCGTCGCACGCATTCAGGATTCGGTGGTGAAGAGTTTCTGGGTGTCGGAATTCGCAGCATGGTCCGAGAAATTCGATGCAGAGGCGATCACGCCGCTCCTCAACAAGGTCGGCCAGTTCGTCGCGACGAACATGATCCGCAATATCGTCGGCCAGTCGAAAACGAAATTCGACATTCGGGACATCATGGACCAGAAGAAGATCCTCCTGATGAAAGTTTCGAAGGGCTTGCTCGGCGAGGAAAATTCCTCGCTCATCGGTTCGATGGTGATCACGAAGCTCTATCAGGCGGCGATGAGCCGCGCCGCGATCGCGGAGGATAAGCGCACGGATTTTTATTTCTACATCGATGAGTTCCAGAACTTCGCGACCGATACGTTTGCCGAGATCCTCTCGGAGTCCCGTAAGTACCGCCTCTCCCTCACGATCGCGCACCAGTACATGGGGCAGCTCAAGGATGTCGTGCGCAAGACCGTGTTCGGCAACGTCGGCTCCATCGTGAGCTTCCGCGTCGGCGCGGAGGATGCGACGATCCTGGAGGGCGAATACAATCCCGTCTTCAAGGAGCGCGACATCATCAACCTGGGCGTCCGCGAGTTCTACATCTAGATGTCCGTGAACGGCGAAGTGCGCGAAGCGTTTTCTGGACGCACGCTCGATGTGCCGCACGTCACGGAGGATCACACGCAGGAGATCATTGCCGCGTCGCGGGCGAAGTATTGTGAGCCGCGTGCGAATGTAGAGGAGATGCTGAAGCGCTGGGATGAAGCTTCGTCGGCGCCGCCAGACCCGGGTGAAATTGCGGAGATCGAGGAGAAGTTTGAAGAGCCACTCCTGTAGCTATGGGCTGAGAGTTATGAGCTTTGAGCTTTGAGAGTGAATGTAACCCCGCAGCCGGGACGCCGCGTCCCGGAGCTTGAGCGTTCGCTATCACGCTTCGCAGTATTTTAATTTGAATGTATTCTCATTGTATGAAAAGGCTTCTCCTCATTGCGGTTCCTCTTCTTATCCTTTCTGCCTGTGCAAAGAAAGCGGAGAGTGACGTTGGTGTTGGAAAACAGATTGGCAGCCAAACGCTTAAGCAAGTCATGCCGGGTGAGGGTCCCATTGATACACCCGACCACGGCAAAGAATTCTGGCTTGGCGTCGGTGCGATGGGCGGGGCACCGGGAATCAATGCCAATGGCGTTACCCAGGCGCATTACCTGGAGGATGGGACGTTCATTCATACGATCCAACTCAATATCGAGCGTGCCCCGGATGGATCATTCTACGAGGGGTGGCTCGTGAATCCGGAGGGGCTTCGTATCAGTACAGGCCATTTGCGTACCCCATTCGGCGATGTTCGCCACCAATTGAAGTACTTGGGAGAGAAGGATCTACGGTTCTACACCCGGGTGGAGGTGACGTTGGAGGCCGATGATGGCAATCCTGCAGCCGGAACGATTGTTGCGACGGCGGAACTAACGCCACGCGAACGATAATAAAATTCATTTATGAATTACCGTCAACTTTTCATCGAATTGAGCCCTATGCAATGCGGAATTTGTAAGATTTTGTAAGAGTGAAACCACCGAAATTTTGGAATCAGCATCAAAAACAGTCCCGTCGCTGCCGCGAGGGCTTTAGGTGGGGATGCTCCGCCCCGTTCCCTACGTTTCTTGTGGGGCGAACGAACTGCACTCCGCTCCCTAGTAATTGATCGTCGGGAGGCTCAGCACCATATTCAGCGCGAGGAAGGTGATGAGCAGCGCGTGCGTAAACACGAGCGGGAGTGAAGCACGGTGAGAGATAGGCTTCACGTCGTTCATAGTAGGCTCCTTAGGGGAGCCGCGGCAGTGTACGGATAGCCGCTTTGGTGTCGAGTATATCTTGACTCATTCTGGTGTTCGCAGGGTATCTTCTAAAGGCTTGAAATTGCCACTAAATTTCGGTTTAGCCCTGAATTTAGCCACATAGTATTGCATAACATTGTATAAATAATTTATACAATAAACATCAAAAGTAGACCTGTGAGTCATTGCTCAGGTCTACTTTTATGTCTTGGTACTATTACTTGGTCTTGAGGAGCAGATACTCATAACCTTCGCTGACTGCCTGGAAACTGGCCTCGATCATGTCTGTGCTCACACCTGTTGTCGTCCAGGAATCTACGCCATCGGTGAATGCTACGAACACTTGAACCGATGAAGCAGTTCCTTCATTCGACTGCATTGCTTTTTCGATGTGAAAGTCGACAAGATTCAGTGAGTTTACGTGCGGGAATTTACTCACGAGTGCTTTTGAAAGAGCATTGGAAAGAGCATCCACAGGTCCGTTGCCATTCGCAACTTCGTGATTAAGTGTGGCGCTTCCAAAAACACTTACTTTGATTCTAGCTTCAGCAGGCTCACCTAGCGTGTCTGTCACTGTAGGATTTTTTACGATGCGAAACGTTGGTCGAAAAGCCCCTGCCACTTGAAGAGCCAAAAGTTCCAATGATGCCCGGGCACGATCGTATGAAAAGCCCTGCGCTTCCTTCTCTTTCATTTTTTCGAGGATGGCGCCCTGCACAACTGTTTCTCTTAGTATTTTATCGCGTACTGATTCAGGGATGATTCGACTCGATTGAACTAGTGATCGCACGTTTGAGAGCCCCGCCTGCTTCGAGCCAACAATTTTTCTTTCATTTCCGAACCAACTGGGGTCGGCAAATTCATATGCTTGCTTGCTTCCGTTTCCAGTCCTCTCCATCCCTGACGCATGCATGCCACCCTTGTGCGCGAAAGCACGGTCGCCCACAAACGGCTGACCGGGATGACGCCGTTGCCGCATGATTTGCGCAACATTGCGTGAAGCCCATGTGAGGCGCTTCGCAGGTTCAGGGGAAACCATCTCCATCACCCTTAAGTTCCCGATCGCCTCGCATAAATCGAGATTGCCTGCTCTTTCTCCTTCTCCATTCCATGTGCCTTGGACATGTCGTGCTCCATTTTTTACTGCAGCAAACATGTTGGCCGTCGCAAATCCACGGTCATTGTGTGGATGGATGCCGATCATCACCCCCGGAAATTCCTTTGTTATCGCCGCAACTGCATTACCAACCTCATCGGGGTCCGTTCCACCGTTTGTATCACAGAGAACAAGCCTTCGTAATGCCTTACCTCCACCATCAAGCGCCGCTCGCAGTGTGAGCAATGCATGCACCGGGTCTTCCCTCCATGCATCAAAAAAATGTTCTGCATCATATGTTAAGTCATCGCGATGTTTTGCTAGAAAACCCATTGTTTCAAAAATCATATCGCGATTTTCTCCAGCACTTGCCCGGATAACTTGTTCCACTTGGAAACGAGAGCTTTTGCCAACAATCGTGAGTGCAGGTGCTTCGCTTGCCAGCAGTGCCTGCAGCCCTTCATCGGTTTCAGCTTGGGATCCACGACGGCGCGTCATACCGAATGCTGCGAGCGTTGTGAATTTCAATGGGTTGCGAAGGAGCTCTGCAAATGCATCGCGATCAACAGTATTCGATAGGGGATAGCCACCTTCAACGTACGGGATGCCGAGATCGTCATCCATTCGAGCGATTGCAACTTTGTCACGTGCGTTCATATTCACGCCATCTGCCTGGTCGCCGTCCCGTGGTGTCACATCGTAGAGTTCTATCGAGTTTTCCATAATGAAGGGGATAAGAAAAAGCCTCTCTGCCTTGTGAGCGAGAGGGGATTTGGACATCAGCACTTCACCTCACGCTCGGGGCGTAATTTCGATAATGCTGATGATGGAGCGGCTTGCTCGCACGCGGGAAGCCTAGGCGCGTCTTTTATGTAGTCAAGAAAATAGGTGCACCGGGACGCTGCGCCCCTGCTGCGGGGCAGGGGATTTGCTAATACACTACTTTTTCATAGCAGGATTCGCAGAGGATTTGTTCCTTACGATCGGGAGAAAATGTCGTTTGGAGATCTTTTTTGCAGTTTGAACACTCTCGATCCCAGAGACGACGGGGGTTCCTGCGCTCCATGCGAAGGCGATGACGTTCGTCGGGGTGAAGGCGGGGGATTGGGAGCTTCATCTCTCGATAAAACTCCAGTTCTTGCTTGATCAATTTGAATGGTCGTTTTGTAGCCTCGCATTCAATTGCCCAGTTTAGGATGTCATCTGGAACCTCATCAATAGAGCTTGGCAGTGCGGATGCAGGAATAATTTTTTCGGCTTTTGGTACCTCTTCTTTTTGGGTTCGCCATTTCCACCCACGCTTTTTTACATCTTTTTCAGTGAGCGGGTAATAATCCTGCGCTAATGACTCGTTATAGTCGTACGGAGCTGTTTCCATTGGGAAAAACTCACCCCATTCCTTTGCCTGCCCCGCCGTAGCTCCGTCTGAGCGAAGGGGGGTCTTTCTCATATGCTCAATAATCCGGGGCACCAGCTCTTCATATTCCTCCTTGGTGTATTGCTTATTCAAAATGCAATAGTTCTTGTGTCTCAGACTGATACAACCGAAGCAATCGCCACATGTATTCATCGTGTCGCAGTAGTGCACGTTGCGGGATGTCCACGATCCCACGGTAAACAGGCAACCATACGCGCCGTATCCATAGCTTGTGCCTTCGTATCCTAGCTCTGCCTCCGTCGTGTGGCATACATCCATCAGGTCCTTCACCTTGAATCCTGTGTACACGAATGCGCAATCTTCGCCGTACGAAAGATCGAAAGAGTGTCGAAGGTTGCGCGAATTTTGCAGGTAGTCGCCCTCCACGTTTTCACAATTCACGATGAAATGTGCGCGATGAGGTTGGGTACTGAGAAATTTTGCAAATTCATTTTGCATGGAGGCAATGCCTTCTGCTTCGATGCGCTTGAAGATTTCTTTCTTGCGCCTTGCAAATTCCTCCTCCGATAGCTGCTCGTTCTTGAAATTGAATTTTTTGTTGCGAAGGTTCACCGAAAACAGACTGTCGCTACATCCTTTGCAATCAAAAAGGAATGCAGACGTGTTGCAATTGGTACAGTTTTGCGAGAACGAGAGCTCGTAACATTTCTCGCAGTCCACAACTTCGTAGCATCGTTCCGATTCGTAGCAGTTAAGTGCATCAATGCACGATCGCGATTTGATGACCTGGGTGCCATAGTGACAATCCTCATCGTATTCCGCTGCGAAGAGCAAGTAACAATTTTTGTTGTACCCAGACATATTCACGTACGGAGAATTTTCGTTATTGAGAGCAATGAGTCCGAGTCTCGGCACAACTTTTCGTAGCTCATGCAATTGTTCAAAAAATGAACGTGAAAAATCAAAATCTTTTCCATACGAGAGTGGATCCCACACATCGCTATTCCAAATGTCAGGCGCGTACACGACGAGTTCTTTTTCCGGTGAGTGTGCGGAGATAAAATCTTTTTTCGAAAAATCGCATGTACGGTGATAGAGCTTCCGCTCATTCCTCCACACAAGCCGGCGTTGCTGCCTGCAATCGGGACAGTGTGTCGGTGGGGGAATCTGCATTTTCTTGCCACCAAAGACAGGTGAAACCTTCGCAAGGAATGCCAGATCTTCCTCGGAAATTTCAAACGTACTGCCGCAGGATGCACACACTTTCTCCATGCTCGGATTTTACTACGAATTCCTTGGTCGGGACGAGAG
Organism: uncultured Candidatus Peribacteria bacterium; assembly: GCA_964619805.1. GTDB lineage: Bacteria > Patescibacteriota > Gracilibacteria > Peribacterales > Peribacteraceae > 2-02-FULL-52-16. Next base: position 10,299 of record CAZUFJ010000018.1, read on the forward strand.
GACTTGAACCTCCGGCCTCACGGTCCCGAACCGTGCGCTCTACCAACTGAGCTACGTCCCGAATACGTTTGGTGATGGAAAGATCAGATCGAGGGCGAGCGTGCGATTCTTTATGACGCGCCGCAAGCGGCGCTAGGCAACTGAGCTACGTCCCGATACGTTTGGTGATGGAAAGATCAGATCGAGGGCGAGCGTGCGATTCTTTATGACGCGCCGCAAGCGGCGCTAGGCAACTGAGCTACGTCCCGAATACGTTTGGTGATGGAATGATCAGGATAGTCCCGATCGCGTGGCATCCTACAGGAGTATGACAGTGGAGAGCCAGGCGCTTGTGCCGCGATCAGCATTTCGATACGGTACATGGGTTCTTTCCTCCTTCACCTATGCAACGCAAGTACATCTGGATCGGTATTGCCGTCCTTCTCGGTGTCTGGCTCTGGTCGAGCTACAACGGACTCGTACTGGGGCGAGGCCGAGTGGCTGCATCGTGGGCGCAGGTGGAGACGCAGTATCAGAGGCGCTTTGATTTGGTGCCCAATCTCGTAAGTACCGTGAAGGGCGCGGCGAATTTTGAGCAGGAGACGCTTCTTCAAGTGACGGAGGCACGCACGAAGTGGCTTTCGAACTCAAGCCCGACGTCACGGGTGGATGCGGCGCAGCAGCTCGATGGTGCGCTCTCACGCTTACTCGTCACGGTGGAGGCGTACCCGCAGCTCCAGGCGACGCAGGCATTCCGTGATCTCATGACGCAGCTCGAGGGAACCGAAAACCGCATCGGAACCGCGAGGCGCGATTACAACCTGGCGATTCTGAGTTACAACTACCGTGTCCGACGGTTCCCGACGAACATCGTTGCGAAGGTGTTTGGCTTCACCGGCGAAAAACTGTTCGGGAGCGTCGAGGGATCCGAAAATGCGCCGACCGTTGATTTCGGAAGCTGATGCTGCGACGCACGTCGCTGATCGGCCTTGGACTTCTGGTTGCAACCTCCGCATTTGCGTTCGAGGTGCCGCCCAATGACGGGTTTGTCACGGATACTGCAGCCGTGCTTTCAAGCGCAGAGGAGAGCGCTCTCGAGGCGAAGCTTGGGGCGATCCGCACGGCGACGTCGAATGAGATCGCGATCCTTATTGTGCCATCACTGCAAGGTGAAGAGATTGCGGATGTTTCCGTAGAGGTCGGTCGGAAGTGGGGCGTTGGTACAGCGGAGAATGACAGCGGCATCCTGATCCTCATGTCGTATGAGGATAAGCAAATCTTTATGGCAACGGGGTATGGGCTCGAGGGAGCGGCACCTGATATCGTTGTGAAGGGCATCGTGGACACCGACATGGTTCCACTCTTTAAGGAAGGCAAATATGCTGCCGGGCTCGAGGCCGGCGTCACGGCGCTTGAGAAACACATCGCGGGCGAATACACGGCCGAGCGATACAGGCAGCAAGAGGGGAGTGTGTTCTCCTTCTGGATTGTCTTTGCAATGTTCATTCTGATCCAATGGCTCGGTGCGATCATGGCGCGAACGAAATCGTGGTGGCTCGGCGGCGTTGTCGGTGGCGTGCTTGGCGTCATCCTGACGATCATCATCAGCTTCTGGCTCGCGATCCCGATCTTCGTCGCTCTCGGGCTTGGACTCGATTACCTCGTTTCACGAAACTTCAAATCGAGAGCCAAGACGAAGTGGTGGGCGGGCGGAGGTTGGGGTCCCGGTGGCAGCGGAGGAAGTAGAGGAGGGGGCTTCGGTGGATTTGGCGGCGGCTCCTTCGGTGGCGGTGGCGCGGGAGGACATTGGTAAAACAAGAGGGCAGAAAAGGGAGAAAGGAAAGAAAGGGCAGGAAGGTCATTCTTTCTTTTCTTGCCGTCTTCGGGCACACTGACTTCCGATCTTTATGCGAAAAATAGTTTTCGTGGGCGCGCTCTTGGTTTTGGCATCCTGCGCGCGGTCGAGCCCGCTACCGCCCGACGATGTCCTTCGCCGAGCATCGCAGGCGACGCAGGATCTTGCCTCTGCACGCTACGTGATTTCGGGGGAACTTACATCGGGGAAGAACGGCAGCTCCCGCGGTACGGGGAATATTGAGGGAATACTTCAGGATTCGGGGAAACAGACGCAGTTCACACTGGTACTCGCAGGATCGTTTGCGAATGAGGGGAGGTCTTATGCTGCGAACGGATCGATGGAAGTGATCGTCGCGTGGAACCAGGAGCTCTTTCTCTTTTTGAAGGACCTCGTCGTCGAGCCGTCGCACCCGCTCCTCGATCGGGCATCCGTCGAGTTATTTCGTGGTAAATGGTGGAAGATTCCGGACGCTACGAAGGGGGGCGCCTCGCTTTCCGTGACGCCGGATCCGCGCATGCTGGAGGCGCAGGCAGAGGTCGTGAAGATTGATCGCGACCGTGGGATGGATACGATTGATGGGAGATCCGTGTATCACTACGACGTTTCGTTGGATTCTGAGAAATTAGTGACCTATATGAAGAGCATTGCTGAGGAGCGTGGCGAAACACTATCGGCGGAGGAACTTCGGGAAAAACTCAAGGGTCTGACGGCTACAGGCGAGCTTTGGATCGATGCCGAAACATTCTTTGTCCACCGCCTGACATGGGACGTGCGCAAGGAGGACGCGGGCGACGGCGATGGATTCCAATTGCAATTCACCGCAAACCTGCGTGAGTTCAATGCAGCGCCCCTCATCACCCCGCCGAAAGAATTTGAAATGTTCTCGCCCTTCATATTTCTCGGAGGTTCGCAGGTGATGGATGCGGGAGCATCGAATCTGAGCGACAATACAATGAAGGCGCTGCTACAGGAACTCCAGGAGGGCGAAGCGCTGTTCCAAGGGACGAGTTCCTCCGCCGCGACTTCCGTCACTCCATGACGCCAGAAATTTCCGCATCCGGCGAAGGCCCCGCGGTGGACGGCATGACGCCGCCGGCGCCCGTTGTTCCCCGAGAGCTTCCACCGGAACAGGTGAAGAGTGCGAAGAAGCGGCTGCTCACGGTCGTCGGCGCGGTCTACGGTCTCTTCGTTCTCTGGCTCCTCGTCCTCCTTGTGCTCCTGCCGAGCCCTACCGGGAGTTTTGAGGGCTTGCCGCTTACGGGAGCGCTCTCCGCGATGACCGGTGCCGCGGTGCTGGTGCTCGCGGCAACCTTTCTTTTCCTGCGCATCGCGCGCGCCGATGTTTCGATTGCCGTGCGTCGCAGGAGCACGATCAAGCTCGCGATTGTGTTTGCCCCCGGCATCTTGCTCGGCCTTGCGACGCCCCTCCTCATCACGCGCGAGCCCGCGCTCGCGATCGACATCACATATCCGACAAAAAGCGAAGACATGGTGGCGCCGCTTGCAGTGACACTCAGCGCGGAGCGATCAGTGCAACTGCTCGTGAAGCGCGGCCGCAGACCGGTGCTCTTTACCTGGGATTACGACGGCGACGGCAAACCGAATGAGGAAACCGTCCTGCCCGTGACGACCGCGCTCTACGAGCGTCCAGGTTCCTACGAAACGGCTGCGCGCGTCACATTAGATGATGGCAGCACGCGCAGGCTCACCCGAAGAGTTGTGATTCCGCGCGCGGTCTTCTCCGTGTCACCAATGCGTCCGACCGTGGAAACGCCCGTCCGCTTCGGCTTGAGCCATTTGTTCACGCAGCCCGATGATTTGGTCGAAGCGAAGTGGGATTTTGACGGCGACGGCACCGTCGATCAGGTCGCGACCGTTCCCGATGTCATTCACACGTACTACAGCGTCGGACGCGTGCCCGTTGCTGTCACCGTGACGCTCGCAAATCAAACGCAGGCCACATACCAACGCACCGTAACAATCGAGAAACCCGTGCCGCTGCCGTTCCCCGTGACACTCGTGACGGAGCCCAAAAACCTCATCGGACCCTTGCCGTTCGGCGCGGTGTTTAAAGTCGAGACGGCGGAGCCCATGCGTGAAATTCAGTGGACGTTCGGCGATGGGACCGAGGAGCGCGGAGCGGATCTGAGACGCGTCGGTCACTCGTTTTCTGCCGTGCAGGTGTATCCCGTCACGGTCCGCGTGCGGTCGGCGAGCGGAGCATTGGCGGAAGTAACGACCCTTGTCCGCGTGACGCAGGATCTTCCGTTGCCTGATCTCGTGTTCGACGGATCCCCCGAGGTGCAGGGTGATAGCATCCGCGCCGAAGTTCCGGTGACCATACAATTAACTGCGAGGAGTGCAGTGCCGCTCGTGGAATTTTTGTGGGAGGCACCGAATGCAGCAAATGTTCATGCAACTGGCGCAACAGTGCAGGCTGTGTACCGCAAGGAAGGAACATATTCCCTGACGCTCGTTGGACAGGATCCGCAGGGCAGATCCACGCGCCGCATGATCACGATCGAGGCGATGCCCCCCTCCGCGGAACCGCAAATCATGATGATGCCTGCGGGCGGTACGGCCCCGCTCAAGGTGATCTTTGACGCGTCTGCAACATTCATCCCCGCAGGGGAAGCCGTCGCGGGATTCGAGTGGACGTTTGGCGACGAAACGCAGGGTCTGAAACCCGAACTCGGTAGTGCGCGCATCGAACATACGTACCAGACTCCCGGCGAGTACATCATCAAGCTGCGGGTTGTCATGGAATCCGGCAAAGAATTCTCCACGGAGCGGACGATCGTCGTCCGGAAGCCCGTGCTCAGCGCTTGCATCCTGCCAAGTCGCGATATCCAGAACATTCACTCGGGGGAGGGAATTCGGTTCGAGCCCTGCACCCTGAAGACTGGCGTCACGTACCTGTGGGACATCCGCAAGGCGGATGAGAAGGATCGCATCCTGGCGCAGAGCAACGAACCGAAGTATCCGTATCCGTTCGAATCCATGGGAACGTACATTGTCAGGTTGACCGTTCGCGATAGCTTCGGCAATGAGAGTTCCGAAACGCTCACCATCACCGTACAGCCATGAAGCAGAAAACCATCATCAAAGTCTTGGCGGTGCTCGGCCTTGCTGCGATCGTTCTCGGCGCGCTTCTGCCGACACTGACTACGTTGTAGGAATTCAAAAAGCCAATGCTTCCTGTGGGAGTGAGGCGGTTGTTTCGAACGCCGTGCATGCTTTTTCCCCTCGTTCTTTGATGAGGAAATACCCCGCGCTCGCAATCATTGCGGCATTGTCGGTGCAGTAGGAAATTTTTGTAGGGAAGCGCACAGGGCGACCGAGCTTCGAAAGCATTGCCCGAAGACGCGTGTTTGCAGAGGCTCCTCCAACGACGTGAGCTTCGCACACGTCCGAGTGCGCTTTCAGTGCCCGCTCAATCCGCGATAGTAAATGACGGCAGATCGCGTACTCAAATGATGCGGCCAGGTCACGCTTCTTCTTTTCGGATTCTTCGGGTCCTACATCTCGAAGCGTGTACTTAAGGGACGTTTTCAATCCCGAAAAACTGAAATCGAATCCGGGCGCGCCTTCGAGCGGCATCGGAAATGCAAATGCTTCGGGGTTGCCGCTTGCTCCTGCGCGGCTGATCGAGGGGCCGCCGGGGTAGGGGAGCCCCAGCAAGCTCGCACCTTTGTCGAACGCTTCACCTGCGGCGTCATCGCGTGTCGCGCCAAGGAGAACACCGTCTGTGTGCCCTGTGCGAAGCCATAATTCAGTATGGCCACCCGATGCAGAGAGCGTCAGCGACGGAAAACTTGGGGCAGGGTCCGCCTCCAGCCAGACGGAACTTAGGTGTCCGAGCGTGTGATGAACGCCAACCAGCGGTTTTTTCCAAAGAGCTGCAAGCGCTCGTGCCGTCACGGTTCCAACGAGCAAGGATCCGAGCAATCCCGGCCCGCGCGTCACGGCGATTGCGTCGATACGTTCCTGCGTGATGCGAGCGTCCGCGAGCGAAGCGTGCAGCACCGGCAGGATGCACTCGACTTGCTTGCGAGCCGCCTCCTCGGGAATCACGCCCGTTGTTCCTGCGAATGAAGCCTTGGACGTTGCTATGACATTCGATAGGACGCGGACGCCGTCTTCTACGATCGCTATACTCGTTTCGTCGCACGATGTTTCGATGCCAAGAATTCTCATGTTGCCAGTATGGATTAGGATGAGGAGGCCGAGTAGGGATAAAGTTTTCTTATGAGAGTGGACATTCTCTTCATCACACGCAAAACCCGGGGAACGGGGGGCATGCAACGATTACACGAAGACCTCTTTCTTGCGCTTTCGAGGCGTCAGGATCTTCACATTCGACGCATCGTGCCTTTCTTTTCCCTCGGCTTTCTTGATCTGACCTTCCCTGTGCGGGCCTTCGTCGCGTCGCTGCTTTTACCTAGAAAGAAAAGCATCGTACATCTTGGCGATGCCGCGCTCGCGCCGCTTGGGGTTTTGATTCAAACACTTACGGGCAGGTGCGTCACGGCGACATGCTGCGGTCTTGATCTTACGTATCCGAATTTCTTCTATCAATGGATCCTCCGGCGAAGTATTTCTTCCCTTCGAACAGTCGTCTGCATCAGCGGCGCAACTGCGATAGAAGCTCAGAAGAGGGGAGTGTCAAAAGAGAATATTTCCGTGATTCCCTGTGGCGTATGGCCGGAACAATGTGAAGTGAAGAACGATGCAACGCGCTTTCCCTGCCCGACAATCGTCTGTGGAGGGAGATTGATTCCGAGGAAGGGGATAGCATGGTTCGTTTCCGAAGTCATGCCTTTGCTCGCTTCATCTCGTCCGAATCTACGTTGCAGCATCTTCGGCTCCGGTCCCGAAGAGCGTGCAATTCGGGATGCAATTTCAGAGAAGGCACTTATGGCAAACGTACGCATGCTCGGGAGGATCGCGGAGGAAGCGAAGGAGGATCTGCTCTCTGGCACGGATGTTTTTGTGATGCCAAATATTCCTGTACCCGGAGACATGGAGGGATTCGGCATTGTGTGCATCGAAGCGAGCGCGCGTGGGACGGCCGTCGTTGCATCGGAGTTAGAAGGAATTCGCGATGCCGTGATCGAATCCGAGACAGGAATTTTCTTTTCACCTCTGGATGCTCGTGATGCGGCACGGGCGATCAATGCATTGATCTCGCATCCGCTGAGCCGGTCACACGTCTCGCAGGCGACGCATCATCGATACAATTGGCCTTCACTCGCAGATCGGTACGTTCAGGAGGTTTTCATTCCAGCGCTGCCATGAAGATCGGCCTCGTCACGTGGGATTACGATCCGCCGTGCGGCGGGCTCGGGCGCGCGATGCAGCGATTGCGCGATGATCTCCGATCGCTTGGTCACGAAGGTTCCTTGTTCCTCCCAAATCCCGGATCTTCACGTTTCAAATTTTGTGTAAAGATTCACCGCGAGCTTCCGCCGTGGATTGCAAAGGAGAGCATTGCGCTCCTGCTTTTCCCCGTCGGACCTGGTGGCGTTTTCCTCTTGCGGAAGCCAAAAGTTCCTTCCATCGCCCTCTGCTATCACGCGTACGCGCAGCAGGCCACGTTCGTTCCCGGCGAGTGGTGGAAACGGATCTTCGTTCCGTTTGAGCGCCGCACATTTCGCACGGCAGATCACATCGCCGTGTATGCGCCGGATACGAAGCAAGCGCTTTGCGATGCCTACAGAACTCCAGAACATCACATCACACTCCTGACGCAGGGGTTCGATGCGGATGCTTGGAGTACCTTCGCAGCTCAGAAGGAAGGAGGTCTGTGCGTGTGTGTTGCACGTTTGGATCCACGCAAAGGCGTGAAGGAGCTCCTCGGCGTATGGCGGCAAGTCGAGGAGCGTTCATCCAAGGCGAAGCTCGTCATCGTCGGTGATGGGAAAGAGCGACAGATCGTGGATGCGTTGATTCGAGGATGCGCGCGTGTGCGTCGAATCACGAGTCTCTCACTCACAGAGCTTCGTGCACTCGTATCCTCTGCAGAACTTGCGCTCTGCCCTTCGACGCTCGAGGGATTCGGGCTCGCCGCGGCGGAAGCGCTGGCCGCTGGAACGCCCGTGATCGCGCGCGACGCTCCGGGGGTTCGATCGCTTGTGAAGGATGGAACGACAGGGTGTATCGTTCCGATGTGCCGCTTTCCCGAGAGGATTCTGGAGCTTCTGAATGATGCGAAGCTCCTTGCGGAATTTTCAACCACTGCACGAATGGATATGCACAACCGGTTTGATCCGATGGTTTCGCAAAGACAGTTACAAGATCTCCTGCAAACGGTATGCTCGGGCACAGTATGAGAACTTTCTTCGAGCGCCGAACCGTCATTGTCATCGCAAGTGTGCTCCTTCTCGCGCTCCTCGCAGCCAAATATTTCTGGTCGCTGCTCTCCTATGACGTGCCTCTCGGATACGACCCGGGCATCTACCGTTACTTGTTTCTTCAGTACGAGCTGTCCTTTCCGTGGATTCCGGAAACGTTGGAACCCTGGGCGCGTGAGCAGCCGCCCGGGCTCTTTCTGCTAGTGGCGCCGCTCCTCAGGATCGGCCTCCCCGTCGATGCCTTGGTCGGATGGATATGGAGCGTGTTCAGCGTCGTTCTTCCGGCCACCTATGCTCTTGTGATTGCGCGTCGCGAGAAAAATCAGACCTTCTTTGTGCTCATTCTTCTGCTCTCGCTCCTCTCGATCGCAACGTGGCACACATTCCTCGCAATGTACTGGAAGACCGCGGTCGCGCTCCTCTTCACGGTGCTCGCATTCGATGCGCTCGAGAGGAAATCCCTGGCCGCACTCCCGCTTGGTGTTCTCGTCATCATCATTCACCAGCAGACGGGGCTGCTTTTTGCGCTCGCCGTGATGTCGTGGCTTGCGCTCGAGCTGATCCGCAAGAGGAAGCAGCCCGAGGCGAAGCGCCTGCTGCTCCTCGTAGGGTGCATGTTCGCGCTCGGCGCTCTTGCGATACTCCCTGTGTGGTCCGTCGCGGTCGCGCCGCTGTTCGGCCGCTTATTTCAAATCGGAAAGTCTATTCCCGCAGGATCGTTCGCACCGATGTCGTTCTTCGTCGCCCATAGTGCGATCTTGCTCGCGCTCGGCGCGACGGGGTTCATCATGAGCTTTCGAAAAGAGCGAGGGACTCTGTGGCAATTCGCGGTGGTGTGGTCCGCCGTGTTCGTGTTCTTTCGCCTGTTCTTCCACCGCAGATTTATTTTGCAGCTCGATTTCTTCCTGCTGCCGTTTGCGGCGAGTGCGCTCCGGATGCTCTGGAACGAATGGCGTTCTCCTTTCCTGCGCGGGTGTTTGAGTCTGCTTCTCCTTCTTCAGGGGATCGCAACCGCCGCGCACGTCGTGCCGCAATTTTCACTGTGGTGCAGAATCGCCCCGTCCATCTGCGCGCGCTTCCCAGTGTTAGAATTGAAGCGAGTGGATGCCGAGCTTCTGCGTGATATTCAACGCATTGATCAAACCCTGCCTCCAGAGAGCCGCGTGCTCTCTCTCGAGCCGGAAATCACGCCGTGGCTGCGCGGATGGATGCCCTATCGCCCGGTTGCCGGTCCCGGCATTTTCCAATCGCCATGGAACTATGCCGGATGGGAACAATTCCTCATTGGATCTGTCGAAAAGCGCATGGGTCGGATCGCCGACCTCCCGAGGCCTCTTTACCTTTTCGTTTCGCCGCTCTTCCGTGAACACTACGGTGATCGAGCGGACATCTTCCTTGCCGAGCCCTGCTTCCAGCCGACCGAGGACGAACGCATCTGGGAAGTCGCGTGCCCTTGAATTCTATGTTGCAATTTTTTCCGTCACGCACCGTCGCGCTTGAGATCCTGGGATTTGACGTCCACTGGTACGGCGTCATGTATCTGCTCTCGTTTCTTGTCGCACTCTGGATCGTGCCCCGTCTGCAGCGTTACAGGGATCTCGATCTTCATCATGAGAAAATCGCGGAGCTCCTCACCTTCGTCGTGATCGGCGTGATCGTCGGGGGGAGGCTCGGCTACGTGCTCTTCTACGAACCTGGGTACTTCTTCATACATCCTTTGCGGATTCTTGCGGTCTGGAATGGCGGTATGTCATCACATGGAGGATTTTTAGGTGTTGGCATTGCGGTCGTTCTCTACTGTCATCGAAATGCGGTCGATATTCGTAAAATTCTGGATATTGCCGTGATTCCAGCCGCAATCGGTCTCGCTCTCGGGCGCATGGGCAACTTCATCAACTTGGAACTCTATGGAACCGTGACAACGCTTCCATGGGGCATCACGATCCCCGGCATTGAGGGTCTCCGACATCCGACGCAGATTTATGCCGTACTCAAGGATCTGCTGATCGCAGGTAGTTGCTTCTGGCACTTGACGCGCGTGCATCCGATCCGTCCCGGTCGCACATTCGCGTTTTTCTTGATGCTCTATGGCGTGCTTCGTTTCTTCGTCGAATTCTTCCGCGTGCAATCGGCACCGCTCCTCGATCTTTGGATCCTCAGCCTCAGCCGCGGGCAACTGCTGACGCTGCCGGTTCTTCTGCTCGGAATTTTTCTTTGGAGGTGGCTTAGACCCAAAAATGAATAGCGGTGGAGCTTGCACGGCCCGAATTTTTTAATTGCCTCCAAATGTTCGGGTGATCCATATCCCTTATGACGCTCGAAGCCATACTGTGGAAAATCTTTTGCATGCTTCATCATCATTCGATCGCGTGTGACCTTCGCGATAATTGATGCGGCTGCGATGCAAGGCTCCAAGCCGTCGCCTCGAACGATGGAACGATGAGGATAGTCGAACCAGAAGTGATCGCGGCCGTCGACAAGTAGATAGGTTGGCGTGATTTTTTTGGAGAGCATTCGAAGGGCAGCTTGCATCGCGCGTTCGGTTGCCGCGAGGATTCCAAAACAATCAATGTCTTCCTGCGAACGCATCCCATATCCAAATGCGCAGTGTTCCGTGATCCATGCGTAAGCGATCTCACGCTCTTTTGATGCGAGCGCCTTGCTGTCTCCGATAATCACATCGTTCGCGGGCTTTCGTTTCCACGGTGACCACGCGCCAAACGCTCTTCGTCTGCGGAATAGCTCCTGAGAAATATGGCATGCACCGGCAACAACCGGACCCGCCAAGGGGCCTCGTCCAGCCTCGTCTATGCCCACAATGACGATGTTTGACAGTATAATATTATTATAGGATAATGATATAAGATCTTTCACAGCATAACGTGCGAGCCTCTGTTTCTGGCATTGCCAATGCACGGATGTCCCGTGCGATGCCAGATCATGGGCTCAGGAACGAGCCCCTCACACAAAGGAGTGTGCGCGATGATCTTTCAATGGATTGTGAACGCGGTGGCCGGTGATGATTTCGATTTTCTCGAGGTTGTATTTGACCAGCAATGGATCATCTACGCGAGTCTGATCGCAGCGGCGGTCGGGCTCATCATCTACGGCTTTATTCTGGACCGAAAAATGGCGAAAGAAGGGAGGTCGCTGTGACTTTTCTCCTTACCATTTTTCAATGAGTGCTCAGTTCTTGAGTTCGATCGCTCCGACCCCTCAGAGGTCGGAGCGTTTTTTTATTCCACTTCTTCATACCCATACACCAATATATTGGTGTATGGGTATGGAAAACTTTAAGTGTAATTCGAGGACAATATTTCTTTAGCAATTTCGCGCTCGTTCCAGGGAATCTGCCCCCGCTTCACCCACATCATCGTGTCGCTGCCTTTGCCGCAGAGGATGACGATGTCGCCTGGCTTCGCTTCTTGAAAGAGAAACTCGATTGCACTCCTTCGGTCAACAATGCGGTATGCCTTTGTTTTTTCATGATCAATGCCAGCCCATACCTCATCAATAATTTTCTCCGGATCTTCCGTGTACGGATCTTCGTTCGCAACGACCGTGACATCCGCGTACGTGCTCACGATCCGTCCGACAATTGGTCTCTTCTCTTTCATCCTGTCGCCGCAACTTCCCGTGAGTACGAGCAAGCGACCGCCGGGCTGAAGCATTGATTTCAATGTCGAGAGCGTCTTCTCATACGATGTTGGCGTCACCGTGAAATCCACGTAGACGGCGAATGGCTGGCCTGCTTCGATCCTCTCCATGCGTCCAGGGACACCTTTGAATGATGCAAGCGCATCCGCTGCATCCGCTATGCGAATGCCGCAGGCAGAAGCACACGTGATTGCACAGAGTGCGTTCTCGATGTTAAATGTTCCTGGAATTTGAAGATGCAACGATGAAACGGGGAGGGGATGACCTATTGTTTCGTCGTACGTGAGCATTTGAATAGCCAAGCCCCTCTGAAGATTCGTGCAAAATTTTGCAAGTGTTTCATACGACGGATCCGAAGCATTGAGCACGGCTGCTCCAGCACCTCGGAGCATCGCAAAAAGCCGCGACTTCGCACGCAGATATTCCCCCATCGTTCCGTGATAATCCAGATGCTCCTCCGAGAGATTTGTCATCGCGGCGACGAGCGGCCAAGTGAAGAGAAGCCGACCTTGCGTGAGTCCGTGTGACGAGCACTCGAGCACCGCATGCGTGCAATCCTGCTTCACAAGCTCGCGCAGAAAGCGTTGCGTGATGAAGGGCGACGGCGAAGTTTTCTGTGTGCCGTTCCATTGGATGTCGTCACGAATGCGAAAGAAAGCGGTCGAGAGCGCACCAGCCGCAATACTCTGCGCATGCAAAATATGCGCGAGCATACCGACCGTCGTCGTCTTGCCATCCGTTCCCGTGATGCCGATCACCGTGAGGTGACGCGCGGGAAATCCATACAGCGTCGCCGCGGCAAACGCCTGGACGCGGTGCCAAAGTCCAATAACGGGCTCAGGAACGAAAATCTTTAGAATACGTTTCATACAATGCGAGGATACCACGCGCTTCCACGATATCCGCTTGCATGGCTAATATAAGCGCTTCCGGTGTTTTAAAATTCTCGATGTCACGTATGTTTGCGATGACCTGAACGTGGACTTCCTTGGGCGGCCGAGCGATATGCCGATCGATGATATGAACTTCGCACGAGGGCGTGTCGCCAAAGACTGGCCTCGGCCCCAGGTGCATCGCGGCCGGGAATTGCTTCCCGGAACATTCCACGAAGCAAGCATAAATTCCTTCTGCCAAATCCTCCGGTACCTGGCTGCGATCCAGATTCAGCGTCGGTACCGAGAGAGACTTCCCTCGATTCGAACCAGCAATTACCTTTGCGCCGAAAGTGATGACCTTCTTTGTCATAGAAGTATCCTAGCCCTAGCCCTAATCCTACTCCTAATCCTAATCCTCATCCTCATCCTGCGCGACCCCGGGACGCGACATCCCGGCTGCGGGAAGGTGCTACTGTGCCGCCCTCGCTCCATCCGCCATGCTCTTTGCGGTCTTCTGGATTTGTTCTGCGGAGCTCTTGAGCGCGGGTGAGAATTGTTTGGCTTGATCCGCCAGCCTCCAAGCATCGCTTGAGAGCCTAATGACATTCTCCTGATCGCCTGCAATCACGGCTCTATAAGCTCGGATGATCGCGCGATAGCTCTCAGTCATTTTCACTGCCGCCTTTGTCACGTCGCTATCAGGCTCGCTCTCATGTGCACCGCGAGCCGCAAGGAGTGCACGAACGGATGCGTAGTCAGCTTCCGCAATATCATTGCGATCGAGTGCCTTTTGGATATTCTGGATCTCGGCCTCGGCGTAGGAAAGCAGATCCTGCGTGCGTTTGCCTTCCTTGTAGAGCATGAAACGATACAGAAAGAGCGCGACGTCGCCACGGGTTAAGTCGCGTGCAGGGCCGAGCGTGCCATCCTTCGATGCCATCGTCATGGAACTTGAGAGTGCATAACGCAAGTACGGGTAGTACCAAGCTGTCGAATCCGCGGCATCGCGCGAGAGGGGAATAGCGACTTCGCTAAACGCAGTCACATCCACTTTGTTCGCAATGAGCAGCATCTTAATAAACTCCGCCTTCGTCACGGGCTTGTCGCCAAGAAAATTCGGCTTCTTCGGCGGTCCGTCGATGATCTTAAACGACTGGCGCGCGGCTTCGACGTAGGGCAGGTACCAAGCGGAGTTTTTGATGTCCTCATAAGGAGTCGTTTTTCCAAATTGCCCCAGTTGCTGAGCATTGAGGAGCGGCGCAATAATCAGCTTCACCGCCTCCGCGCGCGTGATCGGCTGCTCGGGGCGATACGTTCCATCGTCATAGCCCGTAATGATTTCCTTCTCTTTTAAATACCAAACGGCATCGAAGACCGTGTGACCCTTGGGAACGTCACTGAATGCCGGATCGGCGGCCAGGGCTACTGCCTGCGGAAAAACGAGCAGCGCTGCGATGAATGGAAGAGCGGCTGCGCGGCGGATCGAAGAGGAATGTACATGCATAGGCTTAACAAAGAAGGAGGATAGCAGCTTCAAAAGGGGAAGTACACCGTGTTCATAAGTAGCCTGCCAATTTATTCGAAACCGTACTACACTTTTTTCGGAGGGATGGCTGAGTGGTCGAAAGCGCCTGACTTGAAATCAGGTAGACCCCTTGGGTCTCGTGGGTTCGAACCCCACTCCCTCCGCCACGGCGTTCGCGAACGCCGTGGATCCGCCAGTCTGCTACGCAGCAGTCTGCGCCCGAGGACGGGCGCAGCTGGAACGAACGTATTCATTCTCATAACAATTCCAGCCGCTGCCGTCCCGGCTGCGGACTGCGCCCGCATGGGCGCAGCAATACATCTAAATTTCCGTCAACCTTTCTATTAATTCTTCATTCTTCGGAAGCTTCTCTTCTCGCACGCTTCGCGATATCCAAAATTCTCGAAGCTGTTGCATGTATCCTTTTTCCGAGCGCAAACGCTCAATGAATGGCTCTACCTGTGTCCTAAATCTACTGAAGCGAGCGCTATTTTCCAGGGAAAACAAAGTTGTGACAAATGCATCCTCTCCTCCTTTTACCTCCGCACGCATTTCATCCTCCACGGCATCCGCAATGCTCTCGTGGTCAAGCCCAGCGAGGAACAGAAGATCTTTGTCCGTGCCGGAGGGGAAGTAGCGTGTAAGACCGAGGCGACGGAGAGAGCAGGGGAGCTGGAAGTCAGCGATGATATCCGCGACCTGCGTGGCAAGGCCACCATCGGTGTTATGGTCCTCCGCGACAACCAGATGCCCCGTCTCGAGTGCGGCTTGGAGAATCGAAGCAGCATCGAGCGGACGGATGCAGGCGACATTGAGAACGCGAACCATGATCTGCTTCTCTGTTGCGAGCGCATCGGCCGCTTTCACGGCTTCGTGCACGGGGATGCCGGTCGCGATGATCGTCACCTGGTCTTTCGTCGTGCCGGCTCCGCGGATCATGTCCGCTCTGCCATCGAACACATAGTCGCTTCCGTAGATCGGTTCTCCATGGGGCGTTTTCATTTGCTCATGACCGCTGCGTGGGGAAAAGACGAAGACGCTCTCGCACCCCTCTGCGATGAGGGAAATACCGCGCTCG
Source organism: uncultured Candidatus Peribacteria bacterium (assembly GCA_964619805.1). Taxonomy (GTDB): domain Bacteria; phylum Patescibacteriota; class Gracilibacteria; order Peribacterales; family Peribacteraceae; genus 2-02-FULL-52-16. The sequence continues at coordinate 25,624 of CAZUFJ010000018.1, forward strand.
GCCGCAGCCGCTGCTTGATTTGAGTCTGCGAGCATCCAGACCTGAGTGCTGCGGAAGGGAAGGTTTGTGTAATTCTGTTCCTGGTGCGTTTCGCCGTCTTCGCCGACGCTCGTGCCCGCGTGTGTGCAATCGTGAAGGACCGCGCAGCGCGTATGGAACGCATTGATGTCTATCAAGCGAGCGTTCGCGCGCGCCTCGTTCGTTGCGAAAGCGGCGAATGTGTAGGTGATCGGAAGCAGCCCAACCTGTCGCATGCCGGCTGCCATCATCGCCATGTTTGCCTCCGCAACGCCGACATTGAGCACACGATCGGGGAATTCTTTCTCCACCACATCGAAACCGCCGGAAGCCGCGAGGTCCGCATGCAAAACGACGATGCGCGGATCGGCGGTCATGAGATTCTTCACGTGGGTCGCGCCGAAATCTTTGCGCGCGGCGCCTTTGTCTTTCGTGATCGAGCGCTTGTATCCCTTCAAGTTCGCGACATCCCAAGAAAGTTTTCGATTCGTCTGTACAGGTTTCTTCGCGGAGTAGCGTTTTTTTTCCTGCTCACGGAATGGTTCATATTCTTTGAGCATGCCTTCCAGCTTCGGCAAATTGTTCAACGCTTGTTCCGCCATTTCCTTCGAGAGGGGGGTGCCATGAAAGTTCTGCTTCCCTGTGTTCGAACCCTCTTCCATCAGTTTCACTCCGTGACCCATCGTCGTGTAGTAGCAAATGAAGATTGGCTTCCCCTTGCCAATAAATCCGTCTGCCGCATCAAGCGCTGCGGCCACTTGCGCAGGATCATTTCCATTCTGCACTTCGATCACGTTCCACCCTGTTGCTGTCGCGATTGCGGCGAAATCTGCAGCGACGGTGCGTGATGGCATTCCGGAAAGTTGAATGTCATTGAAATCACCGTGGACAACTAAGTTATCGAGGCGCAGGTGAGCGGCCAGACGAAATGCTTCCTGCACTTGTCCTTCCTGGCAGTCGCCGTCTGCGAGCAGGACATCCACTACTCCTTTCTCCTTTTGCATCTTGAGTCCGAGTGCCGCACCGAGTGCATTGCTCACGCCCTTGCCGAGCGGTCCTGTGCCAAATGGAATATCGCCGATGCCGGCTTCCACGTGTCCAGGCAGTCCATCGGGAATGCGAAATGTATCAATAATTGCTTGGGGGGTTTGTAGTCTCTTATCATTTCCTTCACGCCCGAACATCCACTGGAGTCCGTATGCGAGCAACGACAGATGCCCCGCGCTGTAGCGAAGCGGTTGATCCACGGCAGCATCTCGACGCTTTGCGAGCAGATAAGCGAAGGTAAAGGATGACAATGGCCCTCCAGGGTGGCCAGATGCGTGTTTCAATGGCGCCTCAATACAGAGGTGGCACATGATCGCATGTGCGATCGTGTAGGCCTTCTGGCCTTCCTGTGAGAGTGATACAGCATTGTTTGGCCCGATCCAGCTCATGAGGCCAGGTTCACTCGCGGCAAAAATTCGCTGCAGCGAGAGCGGAACGTCGGATGGGGATTTCCCAACAAGAGCGCCTTTTTCGGGTCTTTTCGTCTGCACGAGTTTTAGTCTAGGGAGAAGCAAGAATCTCGTAAAGCGTCACATCGGTTTGACAGTTTCTCGAAAATCTCAATACTGCCGCCAACCTTTTCCTCAGACTTCATGGTTAACTTTGCATCGGGAACTCAGTGGGAAAAGAGCGATGAACAGATCATCGATCCGTTCGACTCGCTTCCACAAATCGCGCCAGCTGCAGGTTATTATCGAAATATCATGGTGAAATACATCGGTGATAAAGTAGAGGAGGGAGCGAACGAAGAAATACAAAGGTACAATGCAACATCTGCTGAGCGTAGCAATCCCAATGCTGTTTCAGAGAAGAGCGCACAGAGGGAAGGGATAAGTTTTACGAGCGATGAACCCGCTTCTCTCATTGAGGGTGACTACGCCGATCTAGATTCTTCTGCACGCGCTGAATATGCGGCATTTTGTAACAGGTATCCGGAAGAGTTGAAGAAATTCGGACTTACAGCTGAGCAGTTTTCTGCCTAATTATCGAAGAACCAGCGCTCTCGGAGTCCCTGTCATCGTCTCCTCTTTGACCCCCGTCCAATCGTGGACTGCAGAGATCAACACATCTTTCGAATAGCGATATTCAGCACCGCGTTTCGTGCCAACGTCATTGGTGATGAATGCATCATTATCGTATCCGATCACAACAAGCATGTGATACCACGGGCCTTCGCCGCTGAAGTACGGGTTGCCGAGGTCGCGACCGGCGGCAGGGATGATGATAGGATGACCCTCTGAAAGAATGCGCTCAAAATTTTCCTCGGAAATATCGGTGATCATCTCTCCATTGAGTCCGTAATGATCGCGCGCAATGGTCTGAAGTTGCGTGATCGTCACGTCATATCCATATCCATTCGCAGTTTCCCACGCGATCAATGCTTGAAGTTCATCCTCCATCTGTTGCTCGGTAATCCCTTCCCCTCGCAAAAATTGTCGGACGAGAATGAGCGACGCCTCCTCGCACGATTCCTCATGCAATGCATCCCAATTTGCAAATGGTGCCTGCGATGCGAAGGGCACTTTGATCAAGACGCTCCCGGGCACAACTTCCGCCTTGGGCGTTTCTTCCGCAGCCGGGACATCGGGTCCCGGGGAAGAGGTTGCAGCTGCAGCTGATGAATTCGTTGTAAGAGAAGAAATAGAAGATGAAGAAAATGAACTCTTCGACGGCAGATCAAAAACGACCTCCGGTTTGCGGTTACAAGCGATGAGAGCGAGAGGGATTGCGATGCCGACGAGGATGCGGAATGTCTTCATAGAATGTGAAGAGCTGCTATAATAAGAGTATCCCACCCTGTCTGCCATGAAGCTCTTCTTGGATTCCGCGAACGTCGCTCACGTAGCTGAAATTGCGTCGTGGGGAGTTTTGGATGGAGTCACGACAAATCCGACCCTTGTTGCGAAAGAGGCAAAAGACGGTTCGGGAACCTCGCCACAAGCTTTTAAGAAAACCGTCCTCGAGATGTGCAAATTGGTCCCCTGCGTTTCAGCCCAAGTAACGGCAACCGATACGAAAGGAATGATCAAGCAGGGCGAGGAATATGCAGGCTGGCACAAGCACGTTGTTGTCAAAGTGCCGATGACAACCGAAGGGCTGAGGGCTTTGAGCTCTTTTAAAAAGAAGGGAATCAAGACGAACACGACGCTCATTTTTTCCGCAGCCCAGGCGCTGCTCGCTGCAAAAGCCGGCGCGACGATGGTGAGCCCCTTCATCGGTCGCTTGGATGATCAGGGTGAGGATGGGATGAAGCTGATTGAAGAAATTGTTCAAATTTTTGATAACTACAACCTCGATTGCGAAGTGCTGGTCGCATCGACGCGACACCCTCGCCACATCGTGGATGCAGCGCTTATCGGTGCCGACATCTGCACGATTCCGTATGATGTCTTTACAAAACTTCCGAAGCACACGCTGACGGATACCGGACTCAAGAAGTTTTTGGATGATTGGAAGAACGTGAAGTAGGTTTACCGATCCCAAAGACTTTTTCCTTCCATGCAAAGAAGAATCTTTTCTTTGATGAGCAGAATCGACATATCAAACGTCTCATCATTAATTTTGCGTGTTCTTAAAAACGTGCGAAACGCCATCAGCATGGCCTTCCAATAATCTTCGTCACCCCACGCGAGAGAATGAGCAAAAGCATTTGCGTACTCCCAGTCTTCCCAGCCCGCAAGCGGAGAAAAGTTTAAATCATTCATTTTCTCTAAAAATTCTTGATACGTAATCGATGGGAGCATGGTGACTTCCTCGTTATCACGAGGAATGAGCTTTCTTTCCTTCCGTATCTGTAAACCCGTTTCCTCAAGCTGCTCATCGGTCATTTGCTCAATTTTCATAGAGAGGCATCCTAACTTCTCATCCTCGCCTGTCAATGTGAAGAAAAGCCCATCATAGGGCAAGGTCCATGTATCATGGGAGCGTGAAGAGTACGCAGTTCGGTGTCATCGGCCTCGGAACGATGGGTGCGAACCTGGCGCGTAATGCAGCCAGGAACGGAGCGAAGGTCGTGCTGTTTAATCGGACGCGCGAAAAAGTAGAGCTCTTTTTGCATGAGTATAAAAAAGAAGGGCAATTTGTCGGTGCGACGACGCTAGGCGAGTTTTGCGAAGCACTCGAAAAACCGCGCGCAATACTGCTCATGGTGAAGGCGGGGCAACCTGTGGATGATTTGATTGCCGAACTCACACCTCTTCTATCAAAAGGGGACATTCTGATCGATGGTGGCAACAGTCACTACCGCGATACGGCGCGGCGAGAAACTCAGTTGAAAACGCGCGGTATTCACTTCATCGGTATGGGCGTATCGGGGGGCGAAGAAGGAGCGCTCAATGGTCCAAGCCTCATGCCGGGAGGATCCAGTGAAGCGATCGAAGCTCTCATGCCGCTCCTGCAAATAATGGCGGCGGATGACTCCGCGAATGGGAAATGCGTCGCAAACCTCGGCCCCGCGGGTGCGGGGCATTTTGTGAAGATGGTCCATAACGGCATCGAATATGGCGTCATGCAGATTCTTGCGGAGGCCTACCACTTGCTCAAAATCGAAGGCGGACTTTCAAATGCTGAGCTGGCAAAGATTTTTGCGAAGTGGAATGAGACGGAGGAGATGCGCAGTTTCTTGATCGAGAGCACGACGAAGATTTTTGCGACAAAAGATCCGGAGGGTGGAGGTGATTTGCTCGATGCGATTTCCGAAAGTGCGGGACAGAAGGGGACGGGCCGTTGGACGACGGAAGCAGCACTCGGCTACGGCGTTTCCGTACCAACCATCACGGCGGGCATGGAAGCACGAATCATTTCGACTGCAGTTGATTTTCGCGCACTGCGAAGTAAAGAAACGCCTGCGGATTCCGCGGAGGGATTGCTCACAAAAAAAGAAATGGCCGAGGCCGTCCGAAGCGCGGTGGAGCTCGCAACACTCAATGCCTACGCACAGGGGTTCCAGTTGCTTTCCGCAGGAGGACAAGCCGAAGGTTGGCAGCTCACTATCTCGGAGATCGCACGCATCTGGCGCGGCGGCTGCATTATCCGCTCTGGCGTGCTCCCGCTGTGGCAGCGCGCGTTTTCGGGCGATAGCCAGGCAGGCCTCGCTCTTCGAAAACGCTGCTCCGGTGACCGGCTTCGCGCATTTCGCGCCGTCGTTGCGCACGGCGCACTTCGCGGTATCCCGCTCCCTGCGCTGTCTTCCGCACTTTGGTATTACGATGCATACAGATCAGCGTGGCTGCCTCAGAATCTGACCCAAGCGCAGCGCGATTTCTTCGGCGCACACGGAGTCGAGAGAAAGGGAAAACCTGGAACATTCCACGCAGATTGGGGGAAAAAATCATAAAGAGAGGCATTGCTCGGGACATTGCTCCGGGGAAGCATGAGCTACCATGCCCTCATGCACGCCTCCGGAATCCGTAAGCGCAATATCTTCGACCCAGCATCGAAAGATCCCTATAAACTCAGTCGCTCGAAGATCGAGCTTTTTCTCGAATGTGCGCGCTGTTTTTATCTGGATCGGAGGCTCGGCATCGGTCGCCCATCGGGTCCTCCTTTCACACTCAATCTCGCCGTCGATGCACTCCTCAAAAAAGAATTCGACATGCATCGCAAGAACGGCGAGCCGCATCCCCTCATGCGTTCCTATGGCGTCGATGCCGTACCGTTCGCGCATCCCGATCTTCCGACCTGGCGCGAGAATTTTCAGGGAATGCAATCACTGCATGTCGAAACGAACTTCCTCGTGACCGGCGCTCCCGATGACATCTGGCAGGGGAGTGACGGCAAGCTGATCGTGGTGGATTACAAAGCGACGAGCACCGAACACCCGATTTCGATGGAGGATCCGTGGCGCCAGGGTTACAAGCGCCAGATGGAAATGTATCAATGGCTTCTTCGGCGTCTCGGCTTTGAAGTGTCGGATACGGGGTACTTCGTCTACGTCAACGCAGGCAAAGATCGCGAAGCGTTCGACCGCAGGCTCGAATTTTCCGTCGAGCTTCTGCCGTATACGGGAAATGATGCCTGGATAGAGGATGCCCTGCGCGAGGCGCACCTTTGCCTCCTTCGTGAGGTTCCTCCGCCCGCTCATTCTGCATGCGAATGGTGCGCATATCGGGAAGCAGCAAAGGTCACCGAATAAGGAAAACTCTTCCCTGGCGCTTCTCCCTGCGAATTCTTATACTCCCTTCGCCTCGTGGAGAGGTGGCCGAGCGGTCGAAGGCACCACACTGCTAACGTGGCAGGCCCTTAAAAGCCTCGAGGGTTCGAATCCCTCCCTCTCCGCCAGAATGTTTTGCTCGAAAGCGACCCACAAAGCATGGGGAGGGGGCAGAGTCTAGGGTGATCCACTCACCTCCATCCTTATCAAAATGAGATGACAAAAAATAGCGATGAAGAGTCATCAGCGATATTGAGGCCAATTCCAGGATTCCATTAACGATACGAAGCAATTTATTGCGTACAACCTGGGGATACTGCTGAAATTCAATTCTGAACTTTAACCAGTGTTCAATCATTTTTTGAATTT